>CAZGWV010000027.1:20956-36051 GCA_964529555.1 uncultured Rhizobium sp. | reverse complement strand
TCGGGATCGGCCCGCACCAGCAGGGGCGAGAGATCGAGGTCGTCCAGCATCGCCGATCCACGCGAGACCTGATGCAGCAGATCCGTGCGGCCGATGACATCATCCAGCCGCGTGAAGCCCAGCTCAGCGAGGATTTCCCGCACCTCCTCCGCGATGAACGTCATCAGGTTCACCACCTTGTCCGCCGTGCCCGTGAACTTCGCGCGCAGCTTCTCGTCCTGCGTACACACGCCGACAGGGCAGGTGTTGGAATGGCACTGGCGCACCATGATGCAGCCCATCGCCAGCAGGCTCGCCGTGCCGATGCCGTACTCTTCCGCACCCAGCATCGCCGCGATGACGATGTCGCGCCCCGTGCGCAGCCCGCCATCCGTGCGCAGCGTCACCTGGTCGCGCAGATTGTTGAGCGTCAGAACGTGATGCGCCTCGGCCAACCCGATTTCCCACGGCAGCCCCGCGAACTTGATCGACGACTGGGGCGAGGCCCCCGTGCCGCCCACATGCCCCGAAATCAGGATCACGTCGGCCTTCGCCTTCGCCACGCCCGCCGCCACCGTGCCGACGCCCGAGCGCGACACCAGCTTCACGCACACCCGGCACTCAGGATTGATCTGCTTCAGGTCGTAGATCAGCTGCGCCAGATCCTCGATCGAATAGATGTCATGGTGTGGCGGCGGCGAGATCAGCATCACGCCCGGCGTCGCATAGCGGTTCTTCGCGATGAACTCCGTCACCTTGAACCCCGGCAACTGCCCGCCTTCGCCGGGCTTTGCGCCCTGCGCCACCTTGATCTCCAGCTCCTTGCACTGGTTCAGATACTCCGCCGTCACGCCGAAGCGCCCCGACGCCACCTGCTTGATCATCGAGTTGGCGTTGTCGCCGTTGGGCATCGGCTTGTAGCGCTCGCGCACTTCCCCGCCTTCGCCGCTCACAGACTTCGCGCCGATCCGGTTCATCGCGATGTTCAGCGTGCCGTGCGCCTCGGGGCCCAGCGCGCCCAGCGACATGCCCGGCGTTACGAACCGCTTGCGAATTTCGTTCACCGACTGCACGTCATGGAGCGAGGCCTTCGCCGCCTGCGGCTTGAAGTCGAGCAGGTCGCGCAGCTGCACCATTTTCTTCCGCGCCGTCGCCAGCTTGGAATATTTGCGGAACGCCGCATACGAGTTGGTGTCGCACGCATGCTGCAACGCATGGATCAACTCGCCCGACAGCGCATGCGCGTCCCCCGACGCCCGCACGCGATAGAATCCGCCCACCGGCAGCACGGCAACGCCCGTGTTCCACGCCTTGCCATGCAGCTCGATCGCCTTGCGCTGCAGTCCCGCCAGACCGATGCCCGAGATGCGGCTCGTCATGCCCGGAAAATAGTCGGCCACCAGCGCGCGCGAGAGCCCGAGCGCCTCGAAGTTATAGCCGCCGCGATAGGAGGAGATGACGCTGATCCCCATCTTCGAGAGAATCTTCAGAAGCCCCGCCTCGATGGCCTTCTTGTAGTTGAGCACGACCTTGCCCAGCGGCTTGTCGCCGAACAGACCCTTCGCATGCCTGTCTGCAAGCGTCTCCTGCGCCATGTAGGCATTGACGCAAGTCGCCCCCACGCCGACCAGCACCGCGAAATAATGCGTGTCGAGACATTCCGCCGAGCGCACCGTGATCGAGCAGAACGTGCGCAGCCCGTGATTCACCAGCCACGAATGCACCGCCCCCGCCGCGAGGATCATCGGAATCCCCGCGCGCGTCGGTCCCTGCGCCTCGTCGGTCAGCACGATGTGCCCGCGCCCGGATGAAACCGCCACGCGCGCTTCCTCGCGAATGCGCGCAATCGCATCGCGCAACGCGATCCCCGGCGATCCGCCCGCATCGACCTCGAACGTGCAGTCGATCAGCGCCACCTGTTCGCCGATCGTCTCCAGCATGCGCGTATACATGCCGTTGGTCAGCACCGGGCTTTCCAGCACGAACACATTCGTCTGCGTCGCGTCTTCCGCCAGAATGTTGCCGAGATTCTTGAACCGCGTGCGCAGGCTCATCACCCGCTCCTCGCGCAGCGGGTCGATGGGCGGGTTGGTCACCTGCGCAAAGTTCTGCCGGAAGAAATGCGACAGCGGCCGGTGAACATCCGAAAGCACGGCGAGCGGGCTGTCGTCACCCATCGATCCGATGGCTTCCTTGCCGTCCTCCGCCATCGGCGAAAGGATCAGCTCCACGTCTTCCATGGTCAGCCCCGCCGCGTGCTGGCGGCGCAGGAATTCCTGCTTCCGGTTGTAGATGCGCGGCTCGGGCCCCGGCCCGATCACGGGCTCAAGCTCCACGACGTTCGACAGCCATTCTTCGTACGGATGTTTCCCCGCCAGCATGTCGATCAGCGCCCTGTGTTCATAGAACACGCCCTCCTGCACATCGACGGCGATCATGCCGCCTGCAGGCACACGGCCTTTGCGCGTAATGCGCTCCTCATCGATCGAGCACATGCCTGCTTCCGAGCCGACCACCAGCACGCCGTCCCCAGTCAGCGCATAGCGCATGGGACGCAGGCCATTGCGGTCCATCCCGGCAATCGCCCAGCGACCGTCGAACATGGCCAGCGCCGCTGGCCCGTCCCACGGCTCCATCACCGAGTTGGCGTAAGAATAGAGCGCCTGATGATGCGCTGGCGTGACCTGCTCGTCGGTCGACATCGGTTCGGGAACCAGCAGGGTCTTGGCCATCGGCCCCGAACGTCCCGCGCGCACCAGAAGCTCGAACGCATTGTCCAGCGCCGCCGAATCCGATCCGCCCGGCTGGATCACCGGCTTCACCTCGTCGCCATGCTCGCCGAACACATCCGAGACCATCTTGATCTCGTGGCTCTTCATCCAGTTGATGTTGCCCGAGATGGTGTTGATCTCGCCATTGTGCGCCAGCATGCGGAAGGGCTGCGCCAGCCGCCACTGGGGAAAGGTGTTGGTCGAATAGCGCTGGTGATAGATCGCAACCGCCGAGACGAACCGCTCGTCCTTCAGGTCGAGATAGAAATTGTCGATGTCCTCGGCGAGGAACATGCCCTTGTAGATCAGCGCCCGTGACGAGAACGAACAGACATAGAGATCGAGGTTGGCCGCCCGCGCCCGGTTCTCGATGCGGCGGCGGCAGATATAGAGCGCCCGCTCCAGCTCCGCCGGCTCGCGTTTCAGCTGGTCGGAGAACAGGATCTGCTCGATCTCCGGCCGCGTCGCATTGGCCTTCATGCCGATGATCGAGGTGTCGATCGGCGGTTGGCGCCAGCCATAGATGTAGAAGCCGAAGCGAACGACTTCGGTCTCGATGATCGAGCGCGCCTTCTCCTGCGCTGCAAGGTCCGTGCGCGGCAGGAAGATCTGCCCGACGCACACCTGCTTGTCGTTCGCGATGGTGTGGCCCATGCCGCGCACAGCGTCGCGGAAGAAGTCCTGCGGCACGTCCACGCGAATCCCCGCGCCATCGCCCGTCTTGCCATCGGCATCGACGGCTCCGCGATGGAACACAGCCTTGAGCGCGCGGATCGCCATCTCGACGACCTCGCGCCGCGGCGTCCCGTCGATCTGCGCAACGAGACCCACACCGCACGAGTCGCGCTCGTCGGCGGGGTTGTAGGCGTTGGCGGAAATCAGCGTGTCGCGCTCGCGCGTGTAGCGCTCAAGCCAGAGTTGGCCTTCGTTTTCTTGGGTCATTGAACAAGCCCTTGAACGAGCAATTGGTCACCCCTCTCCCCCTTGTGGGGAGAGGGTAGGGTGAGGGGGGCGGTCGAGCGGTAAGCTCTCTCGGCATCTCGCTTGCCGCGCGGCCCCCCACCTCCTGCCTCCTCCCCACAAGGGGGAGGAGAGAGCAACTCATGTCCCTCCGTGAAGGATTGGAGCATCATCAAAACCGCTCCCCACCCGTCACACGATGCCCATCGGGAAAATCCCGATAGAGCGCCGCCTGGAAATTCACGACCAGCGCGTTGACGCCGTGGTGGGCGCCCTCCACGGGCTCATTCCGCGTCGACACAGCCGTGAACGCCGCATCGAGCTGCGCCAGATCGCGCGTCTCGATCAGGATCTGGAACTCGCCCAGCCCCGGCATGCCAAGGCCCAGCTTGCGCCGCAGCAGCCGCCAGCCCTCGATCTTCCCATCGCGCTTCAGCGCGCCGAGATAGCCGTTCAACGCCTCGACAAAAGTGTAGTCGCGCACGCCGGGCTTCAGGTCGCAGGAGATCTGATAGACGTCCATCGCCTTACTCCGCCGCCACACGGGCCGAAGCCGCGCGCGCTTTCAGATAGGCGTCGATTGCAGCCGCCGCATCGCGGCCTTCCTTGATCGCCCATACGACCAGCGATGCGCCGCGCACGATGTCGCCGGCGGCGAAGACGCCATCCATCGCCGTCATCATCGAGCGGTAATCGACCTTTACACCGCCCCAACGGTTCACGGTCAGCGCAGGTTCGGCAAAGTGCGTCGGCAGGTCTTCGGGATCGAAGCCTAGCGCCTTGATCACCATGTCGGCCTTCACGTCGTAGTCGGACCCCGGAATCTCCTCCGGCGCGCGGCGGCCCGAAGCATCCGGCTCGCCAAGGCGCATGCGAACGGCGCGCACGGCCTTGGCGCCGCCGCCCTTCTTCTCGACAACGCAGAGCGGCGCCGCCAGCCAGCCGAACGCCACGCCTTCCTCTTCCGCGTTGGCGACTTCGCGCTGCGAGCCCGGCATGTTGGCGCGGTCGCGGCGATAAAGGCAGGTGACGGACTTCGCGCCCTGGCGGATCGCCGTGCGCACGCAATCCATCGCCGTGTCGCCGCCGCCGATGACGACGACATTCTTCTTCGCGGCATTCAGCTTGCCGCTCTCGAAATCTTCCACCGTCTCGCCAAGCCCGATGCGGTTGGCGGCGATCAGATAGTCCAGCGCCTTCAGCACGCCCCTGGCGCCCGCGCCGGGCGTCGCCATCTCGCGCGACTTGTAGACGCCGGTAGCGACGAGGATCGCATCGTGCCGGTTGCGCAACTCGGCCATCGAGATGTCCCTGCCGACATCGACGCCCAGCCTGAACACGACGCCGCCCTCGGCAAGGCGCTGCGTGCGCCGCTCGACGATTTCCTTCTCCAGCTTGAAATTCGGAATGCCGTAGATCAGCAGGCCGCCCGCGCGGTCATGCCGATCATAGACCGTCACCTGGTATCCCGCGCTGCGGAGTTCATCGGCGGCAGACAGGCCAGCCGGCCCCGCGCCGACGATGCCCACGCTCTGCGCCAGCTCGCGGGCAGGGCGGATGGGCTTCACCCAGCCTTTCTCCCACGCCGTGTCGGTGATGTAGCGCTCGACCGCGCCGATGGTGACGGCGCCGTGGCCCGACTGCTCGATCACGCAGCCGCCCTCGCACAGCCGGTCCTGCGGGCAGATGCGGCCGCACACTTCCGGCATGTTCGATGTGGCGGACGAGATTTCGTAGGCTTCTTCCAGCCGCCCCGTCGCCGTCAGCATCAGCCAGTCGGGGATGTTGTTCCCCAGCGGGCAGTGCGTCTGGCAGAACGGCACGCCGCATTGGGAGCAGCGCGAGGCCTGCTCATCCGCCTTGGCGGCGATGAAGTCCGCATAGATCTCGTGGAAATCGCCCCGACGCTCAGCGGCGTCACGCTTGTCGGGCGTCTCCTGCTCCACGGACACGAAAGAGAGCATGCGCTTTTGCGACATGGGGCGCCCAACCTGTTGATCCTGGAGCGCCTCCAATGACGCCACCGCAGTCGCCGCGCAACTGAAATCCGCAATATAAGAACCTTTTGGTGTACAATATTCGATCCTATTCAAATTCTGTATCGTGGAGTCTGCTTCTTTGGCATCTATTATCACCAAATGGTTCTTAAATGGGCATCAATAGAATAAAAAGAGGCGGCGCCGTACTCGTTCGGCGTTACGTCAGAGTCGGGCCCATCCATGGACACCACCACATTCCTGCAGGCCATCCTGATCGGACTGGTCGAGGGCCTCACGGAATTCATTCCCGTCTCCTCCACCGCCCACATCCTGCTCACGCAAGCCGCCCTCGACCTGCGCGGCGAGTTCTGGAGCATGTTCGCGGTCGTCATCCAGCTCGGCGCGATCCTCGCGGTGGTGGTCGTCTACTTCCAGCGCCTCCTGAACGTGGTGCTCAACCTGCCCGGCGACCCCGCCGCGCGCCGCTTCACGCTCTCGGTCATCATCGCCTGCCTACCCGCCGTGATCGCCGCCGCGCTGCTCGGCTCGGAGATCAAGAAGGCGTTCGAGAACCTCGCGCTGATCTGCTGGTCGCTGGTGGCCGGGGGCGTGGTGCTGCTGGTGATCGACCGCCTCGCGCCCAGGCCGGTCGACGGCGACTCGATGAAGCTTCCGCTCTGGAAGGCCGCGGTGATCGGCGTCGCGCAGATCGCCTCGCTCTTCCCCGGCGTCTCGCGCTCGGGCTCGACCATCGTGGCGTCGATGCTGCTCAAGATCGAGAAGCGCGCCGCCGCCGAATTCACCTTCTTCCTCGCCATCCCCATCATGGTCGGCGCGTTCGGCAAGGACCTGTGGGACAATCGCGACAATCTCGGCATGGACGACATGGGCATCGTCGCGGTGGGTTTCATCGCTTCGTTCGTGTTCGGGTTCATCGTCATCAAGACGATGCTCAACTACGTGCAGAAGCGCGGCTTCGGCCTGTTCGGCTGGTGGCGCATCCTCGTGGGCGGCGCGGGTCTCGTCGCGATCCATTTCTTCGGCTTCGGCGTTGCCGCAGGCGTCGCGGGCTGATCCGCTCAGGCCGGCACTGTCGCCGTGATGTGTTCGCCGTTCTCCGCGCGCGCATACCAGTTGTCGCCGAGCAGCTCATCCGCATTCAGCCGCGCGACGAGCCAGTGGAAATGCAGGTCTGTCTCGCGGACCCAGATGCGATTGCCTGCCTTGTCCTCGATCACCAGCCCCACCTCGTCGATCAGCGAGGGCACGGGCAGCGACGTGATCCGCCGCAATGCGCTGAGGTTCATCCTGTGCGTGACAAGCAGATGCCGCGCGATCAGGCAGTCGCTCTCACGAACGATCTTGCCGGGGAGGTAGTAGGTCTTCGGAGGCTTCGCCATCAACCCTTGCCGGTGATCGGCCGCAGCACGGCGCGCAGAACCAGCGCGCCCACAAACGCGATCAGCAGGATATCCAGCCAGCGCGTGACGTCGTTGAGGGGCCCGAGATCGAAGCTTGCGATCCACGTCGTAAGCGAAATCTCGAACGCTTTCAGCAGCGTGCCGAGAAGGAAAACACCCAGCAGGCCAAAGCCCGCATCGCCCAGAAAACCCAGCACGGTCTTGCCCCGCACAATCTTCCGCGCAGCGAATCCCGCCAGCGTCAGCACGACGATCCACAGCGCCAGATAGCCGAGATTCATGCCGGAATATTCGATGGCCAGCTTGTCCATGCGCGATCCCCTCATGTCCGTGCAGGGAGCCTAGAGCACGATCCGGTCGAGTGGAAGCGCAGTCCCATCCCCGCTTGTCCTGACGAAAGTCAGGATGAGCGGAGCAGGGCAGACAGATTACTTCCTGTCAGGCGTCGATACGGGACGCTTCATCCACATGCGGCGGCTGGAACTGGCCATGCGGCCTGTGGCGCCACAGATAGGTCGGCACGATCGACTCGACCGTTTCGAGACGGGTGACGCCAAGATCGGCCAGCGTGCCGGCGCCCGGCGAGACGGCATTGTCGCTCTTCAGCAGCTGCACCTGATCGCCCGTCAGCGGCGGGCCGAAGAACGGGTTGAGCCGCGACAGGGCGCCGATGACATAGCCGATCGGCGCGGCCACCGGGATCGGCAGGGGCAGCAGCAGGCGCGGGCGATCGATCTCGCGCGTGATGTATTGGAGCAGCTGCTTCATCGTGTAGGTGCGCGGCCCGCCGAGTTCGAACGTCTGGCCCGCAGCATCCGGGCGCGAGAGGGCGTTCGCGACAGCCTGCGCAACGTCGCCGACATAGACGGGCTGGAATTTCGTCGATGCGCCGATCAGCGGCAGGATGGGGCTCAGTCGCGCCATCTCGGCAAAGCGCGTGAAGAAGCTGTCCTCGGGACCGAACATGATGGAGGGGCGCAGGATGACGGCGCTCGGGATCGCCTTGCGAACCGAAGCCTCCGCCGCCGCCTTGGTCTGGGCGTAGCGGGATTTCGACTTCTCCGACGCGCCGATGGCCGACACCTGAACGAAGCGCGTGATGCCCGCTTCGGCGGCCAGCTGCGCGATGTTGGCGGCGCCCAGCGCCTGCGTGCCCTGGAAGGATTGCGCGCCGCGCTCTGTCAGGATGCCGACAAGGTTCACCACCGCATCGGCGTTTTCCAGCGCGCGCTTGATCGAGTTGCGGTTGCGCACATTGGCCTGAACGAGCTGCACCTGGCCGACATCGCCGGCCAGCTTCACGTCACCGGCCAGATGCGGGCGGCGTGAGGCGACGCGGACGCGCCAGCCCTGGCGGCACAGCGCGCGCACGACATGCCGGCCAAGGAAGCCGGAGCCGCCGAACACGGTGACGATTTTGCCGGTCATGCCATCTCTCGCGGAAAAAGGCTTTCGAACAGGGGGCATAGACCAGAATCGGCCCGGAAAGTCCATGCGGCGGGGTGGCGTGGCGGCGGCGCGGCGGCGAATTCATCCTTCGAGACGATCGGCGCGATGCGCCGATCCCTCAGGATGAGGTTTGTGGTTGTGAAGCCATTTCACCGGCCACCAGCCTCATCCTGAGGGATCGCCGAAGGCGATCGTCTCGAAGGATGAATTCAGCTCACTTCCCCGCCAACCGCAGAAACCGCTCGCGCAGTTCCTTGTCCGACTTGAACACGCCAGAGAACTGCGTGGTGATGGTCGAGACGTTGGGGTGGTGGACGCCGCGCGTCGTCATGCATTCGTGCTTGGCGTCGATCAGGACGGCGACGCCTTGCGGCTTCAGCACTTCCTGGATCGCGGTCAGGATCTGCGAAGTCATCGTCTCCTGCGTCTGCAGGCGCTTGGCGTAGATTTCGACCACGCGGGCGAGTTTGGAGATGCCGACCACATTGTCGAGCGGCATGTAGGCGACGAAGGCCTGGCCCAGGAACGGCGCCATGTGGTGTTCGCAGTGCGATTCCACGTCGATGTCGCGCAGCATGACGATGTCGTCATAGCCCTTCACGTCGTCGAACGTGCGGGAGAGGTATTCGCGGGGATCTTCACGGTAGCCCTTGAACCATTCCTCGTAGGCGTCGACCACCCGGCCGGGCGTGTCGATCAGGCCCTCGCGCTTCGGATCGTCCCCGGCCCAGGCGATGAGCGTGCGGACGGCGTCCTCGGCTTCGTCCCGCGAGGGGCGGGTATGCGGCTCGCCGCCGGCGTTGGCCTTGCCTTTTATCACGGCGTCCATGGCCGATCCTTCCACTATAGGGCACATGAAACCCGAGTGGTTTCAGAGCCCCGGACGCCGGGGCGCCCTTAAAAAACAACGCTCCGCGCGCCAGATTGATCGGGCGGGGTGTGCGTGACACATAGGCGCCTCTTGCGAAAACGCCAGCCTGCCGCACGGCAATACCTTATTGAATATTCCTAACGGATCGAAAAGACCGCCTTCATGGACATCCGCCTCCACAACACGCTGACTCGGGAAAAGGAGACCTTTTCCCCGCAAAACCCGCAGCGGGTGACGATGTATGTCTGCGGACCCACGGTCTGGTCCTACGCCCATATCGGCAATGCGCGGCCTCCGGTCGCATTCGACGTGCTGTTTCGCCTGCTGCGTGAACGGTACGGGGCCGAGCATGTTCTCTATGCCGCCAACATCACGGATGTGGACGACAAGATCATCGCCGCCGCCGCTGAGACGGGCCGGCCCATCGCCGAGATCACCGAGCACTACGAGCGCATCTATCGCGAGGACATGGGCGCCCTCGGCGTGATCGAGCCGACCTTCCGTCCGCATGCGACCGAGCATATCGGCGGCATGATCGAGATCATCGAGACGCTGGTGGGCAAAGGCCACGCCTATGAGGGTCAGGCTGGCGTTCTGTTCCACGTTCCGTCGATGGAAAATTACGGAAAGCTCTCGGGCCGCAGCCGGGATGACATGGTCGCCGGCGCCCGCGTCGAGGTCGATGGCGGCAAGCGCGATCCGGCGGACTTCGCGCTGTGGAAAGCGGCGAAGCCCGGCGAGCCGCCCGAAGCCCGCTGGCAGTCGCCCTGGGGCGAGGGGCGTCCGGGCTGGCATATCGAATGCTCGGCCATGGCGAAGGCCGTGCTCGGCGAGACGCTGGACATTCACGCCGGCGGCCTCGACCTGATCTTCCCGCACCATGAGAACGAGATCGCGCAGAGCGAGTGCGCTCACGGCAAGCCGATGGCGCGCTACTGGCTGCACAATGGCTTCCTGTCGATGGACTCGGAGAAGATGTCCAAGTCGCTGGGCAATGTGAAGCTCGTCCACGACCTGCTGAAGGAGTGGGATGGCGAGACGCTGCGCATGGCGCTGATGTCGGGGCACTACCGCCAGCCGCTCGATTTCACGGGCTCGCTGCTGGCGCAGAGCAAGGCGACGCTGGATCGGCTCTACAATGCGCTGCGGCGCATGGATGTGGAGGCTGATGAGATCGGCGCGCCGCAGGGCGTGCTTGCGGCTCTGTGCGACGATCTCAACACGCCGCTTGCGCTGGCCGAACTCTCTGGGCTCGCGACCGAGGCCAACAAGGCCGAGCCCGCTGACTGGCCGCGCCTCAAGGGCCGGATGCTGGCGGCGGGTGCGCTGCTGGGCCTCCTGCAGAAAAATCCCGAAGACTGGGCGCGCGGCGATGCTTCGGAGGCAGAGCGGATCGACGCCCTCGTCGCCGGCCGTGTTGCGGCCCGGAAAGCGAAAGACTTCGCGGAGGCTGACCGCATCCGCAAGGAGCTTGCCGCCGAAGGCATCGAGATCATGGATGGACCCGATGGCTCCACCTGGAGACGTGTCTAGGGAGACGTAGCTGACCGAGCCATCCGACGAGCAGAAGCAGCCCCATGTGGGCTATACCGACGATCCCGGCTCGACCGCCGTTCCGACGTCGCAAGTGCTGATCGAGGCCGTGCGCGGCGACAGCGAGCGGGTGACGGTGGCGCAGATCGTCGATGCCCTCGATGCGCGCTCGTTCGGCCTTGCCGTCCTGTTGTTCTCGCTGCCCTCGGTCGTGCCCATGCCGCCCGGCGTGCCGACCGTGGTGGGGATCATCCTGCTGATCGTGTCGGTGCAGATGGTGTTCGGGCGCGAGGATTTGTGGCTGCCGGGAATCCTCTCGCGCCGCTCGTTTCCGAGGAAAGCGCTGGTGTCGGCGTTCGAGGGGCTGGCCCCGAAGCTCGCCTGGCTCGAGCGCCTGATGAAGCCGCGCCTGCTCTTTATGACGGGAAAGGCCGGCACGATCGCCATCGGCGTCATTGTCCTGATCATGGCGATCGTGCTGATCCTGCCGTTGCCGCCCGGCGGGAACTTCCCGCCGGCGCTGGCCTGCACCGTATTGGCCATGGGGCTGGTGCAGCGGGACGGTATCGTGATCGTTGCCGGTATTGTCGGGTCGATTGTCGCGCTGGTCGTGGCGTCCTATGTCACGATCCTGTTCATCCGTTCAGCGCCGGATCTGCTGAACTGGCTGGGCGCGACGCTGGGGTTTGGCGGTTAGGGCGGCGCAGGAAACTGCGCGAGCCATGTTTGACGATAGGTTGGCCCGGTCTATGCTGAAGACGGGCTGTTGAGAGGTTGTCCGATGTCACGATTTGCTGTCGGGATTGCCGCGGCGCTGCTGCTGGCTGCCTGCGCATCTTCCAATCCTGTCCAGGGCGGGCCGCGTCCGCCGCAGGGGGCGGGGCCGGCCGGCACGAATTTCGGCCGCTGGGACATCGACGCCGAAGGCGCGGTCGATCAGGCGTTCCGCATCTTTATAATGAACCGCTGGGATGGCGGCCAGGAAGCCGAAGCGCGCAAGGTGTTCGAGGCTGACGGCTTCAAATGCACCGATGGCCCCCGCCCGGATGGCCATCCTGCGCCGAGCCTGGATTGCGAGCGCGTCTATTCGGTCAACGACAACGTCCACGCCTGGACGGTCGAGTTCTGGCCGAACGAGCCGGAGCCGAAATCGCACTACACGCGGATGCACATGCGCGACCCGATGCGCACATATAACGACAAGGCGAACAGCCGCTGATGAGCTTCGTTCTCGCTCCACATGAAGGCGCCGCCGAAGGCCTGCAGCGCGTGATCCGCGAGCAGGCCGAAAAAGTGGCGTCCGAATGCTCGGAAGCGCAGGAGCATGCATCCGCCTTCGCGCACAAGGCCCGCGTGCGCTGCAAGCGTATCCGTGCGGCATTGAGGCTTGCGCGTCCGCTGATGACGGAGAAGGCCTTCGCACGCGAGAACAGATGGTGGCGCAATCTGGCGCGGCTCCTGTCCGGCTTGCGCGACGCCAGCGCCCGCATCGAGGCGGTGGAATCGCTGCGGCCGTTCCTTGTGGCGCGCATCGGGCCGGAGGCCATGCACCGGCTGGAAGAGCGGTTCAAGTCCGAACGGCGCGAGACGGATTCGGGCGAGTCCATCGCGACCTTCATCGAACGGCTTGAGGCGCGCGATGGCGATCTCGTGCCGCAACTGGGCGATGGCGGCCGCGAGAAGCTGGTGAAGGCGCTCGGCGAGACTTATCGCATGGCGCGCGTCGCGATGAAGACCGCGCTGGAGTCCGGCGATGCCGAACTGCTGCACGAATGGCGCAAGCAGTCGAAATATCACGCGCTGCAGGTCCGCCTGATGCGCCAGCAATTTCCCGACGCGCTCGACCGCCGCGTGGCCGGCGTCCGCGACTTGGCGGAGCTTCTGGGCGAGGTGCAGGATATCGAGGTCGTGGTCGAGGCCGCGCGCAGCTGGAAACAGCGCCCGGCCGGCTTCTTCGACGTGCTGAAGGCGCGCCGCACCGCTCTGGTCACCGGCGCCAGCGCCACGGGCGCGGCCCTGTTCGCCGAAAAGCCGAACGCATGGATCAGCGGCCTGACCCCGCCCGTACTGGCCGGGCAGGACGGTTGACAGATTATATTCCGGCTGGCGCCGATGCGGAATTGCTGGCGATCCCTCGCTGAGAGAACCGGGATTCCCGGCACGCGCGCTGACGCGCTTGGTCGAGAATGACTCCTCGAAAGGCTTGATCGCGCCCGCGACTGGCCCAATCTAGGCCCCATGTTCGGTGACCTCTACCACAATCGCGTTCTGGAACTGGCGGCGGACATTCCCCATGTCGGCCAGCTCGACAATGCGCAGGGTTCCTCGCTGAAGGTCTCGCGCGTCTGCGGCTCGACCGTGCAGGTCGATGTGACGCTCGACGCCGATGGCCGTATCGCCACGATTGCCGTCGATCCGAAGGCCTGCGCGCTCGGGCAGGCGGCGACGTCCATCTTCGCCCGCCACGCCATCGGCCGCTCGCTCGAAGAGATCGAGATGGCGCGCGATGCGCTCAAGGCGATGCTGAAGGATGGCGCAGAGCCCCCCGGCGGCGTGTTCTGGGAATTGCGCCACCTGCAAGCCGTGCGCGAGTACCCGCCTCGCCACGTCTCCACCATGCTGGTCTTCGACGCCGCCGCCGAAGCGATGCGGAAGGCGCTGGGCCTCCCGCTCGCCTGAGTCTCGATCAGCGCGGCGCGTCTGCACTCTGGTAGAACGAGAAGGTGTGACCGTCAGGGTCGCCCATGTCGGCAGACCATCCGCCGGGCGCGTGGCTGACGGGCGTGACGATGGTTGCGCCCTTTTTTGCGAGGCCATCCACAATGCTGTCGATCCCGCCATCGGCGAGATTGTAGACCACGACCGGGCTCTGGCCGGCCCTGGCTTCCGGGTTGCGGAAGAACAGGAGGTCGATGCCGCCCGCCGTATTCGCCGTCAGCCAGTCGCCGCCCTGACCATCGTCATCCATGCGCATGACGTTGAGGCCGAGCACATCGCGATAGAATTTTTCGGTGCGATCAATGTCCGCCACGTAATAGACAATCGCTCCGATGCTGGTCTTTGCGAGCATGTGGGCCTCCTTTTGCCTTACCCGCCGGTCTGTTGCCGCGGAGGGGTGATTTGTGAGCGGCTCACCACAAAAAGATGTCCGTCCGGGTCGTGGCTCGCCAGAATGGCGTTGTTCCGCCGCCCCGGCGCCAGCAGCGCACGACGGATGCGCCCGAATGCCAGCGCGCCTGCCGGACCTGCCGCCCGATCGTCCATCGCGCCGGCAAGCGCTTTCCTGAGCTGCGAGATACGCTGGCGCAGGGCGTCGTCCTTGAGGTTGAGCAGCCAGGCGATTTCCTGCCGCGTATGCCCGCTGAGCGCGAGCAGGGCGGTCACGCGCAGGGCGGGCGATAGCTGGCTCACCGCGTCGTTGTGCGCCCCGGCTTCAGTCGAAGCCCGCTGCACCAGCGTCTCAGACCAGCCGGTTTCGCGCCGGCGTCTGCGCGCGGATGTTCGTGCATCGAAGGCGGCGCGATTGCGGATGACGCCGGCCAGCCAGCGATGCGTTTCAGGCGCATGGAGGTCCGTGCGGCCGGATTCCAGCGCGGCGAGAACGGCCTGCTGCACGAGATCGTCGGCATCCCCGCTCCACCGCGTCACGCGGCGGGCAAGGGCGTGAAGCTCCCTGAACTGTTGTCGCACGGCCATGCCGCACGCTATCGGCAATGCGGGAGGGGCGAAAGGGAGGGTGTGTCGCCGATGCGGCGGCCGTTGCGCTCCATCGCAAGCTGGGCTTCGATGTTCGCGCCGAGGTGACTCATGCGATCTGGAAACGGGGATAGGGGATGATGCGGACGGCATCGATCGCAGGCGCCATCCTGTTCGCCGCGCCCGCCCTTGCGCAATCGCCGCCACAGCCGAGCGACGTGCTGTTGGGCCTTGGCGGGTATTGCTGGGAGGCCGACCTGGGCGAGGGCGCAACCGATACGCACTGTTTCAGCGTCGCGCGCGGCGGGCACCTGGTGATGGACGTCCACAAGGTCCGCAGCCGGTCGTCCGCCGTGGTGTATGAAGGCGTGACCGTTTATCGCCTTGAGCCCGCGACAGGCGCGGTCCGGTACGATTATTTCAATTCCAGCGGCGG
>CAZGWV010000027.1:18393-20856 GCA_964529555.1 uncultured Rhizobium sp. | reverse complement strand
GCAAGGTTCTGGCCGAACGGGGCCGGTTTGATCCACGGCCCGTTCGTGGCTATATCCCTCTTCATGGCCAAGGCCCCCGCATACAAGCCGGTGATCGGCGCCCTGCTGAAGGGCTACAAGGCGACGCTGTCGCCGGCGTTTATCGCGCTGGGCGTGCGGTGCCGGCATGAGCCGTCTTGTTCGGAATACTGCGCGGAATGCGTGTCGAAACACGGCGTCTGGGCGGGGTCGTGGATGGGTCTGGCGCGCTTCCTGCGCTGCCGCCCCGGAGGATCGCACGGGTGGGACCCGGCGCCGACCCTCACTAGCAGCGGCGCGCGGTGGTTCACCCCCTGGCGCTATGGCGTCTGGAAGGTGAGCCGGTCCGAACCGGCGCGCCCCTAAAAGTTCAGGACCAATCAGAACAGCAATTGCGGAGCAGGGAGCCTGCGGCTCGCCTTGACTGTCATTCCGGACACGCCGAAGGCGTGAGCCGGAAACCAGGGGTCGCGAGGGCAGTGCTCTCGGCTCCTGGGTTCCGGGTCTTCGCGGCTGCGCCGCTTCGCCCGGAATGACAGCTTCAAGGAGGGTTCAACGGGACGCGAAATCGCCCTACACCTCCGCCGGCACGACGAAAGACACGACCATGATCAACATATCCTTCCCCGATGGCTCGAAGCGCGAATACCCGGATGGGTCGACGCCGCTGTCGATCGCGGAGGCAATCTCCAAGTCGCTGGCCAAGCGGTCGGTGATCGCGAAGGTGAATGGCCAGCTCTACGACATGAAACGCCCGCTCGACGGCGACGTGTCGCTGGAGCTGCTGGATATCAACGCGAAGGAATCGCTCGACCTCATCCGCCACGATGCCGCCCACGTCCTCGCACAGGCCGTGCAGGAACTTTTCCCCGGCACGCAGGTGACGATCGGGCCGACGATCGAGGACGGGTTCTATTACGACTTCGCGCGCAAGGAGCCGTTCTCGACGGAGGACTTCGCGAAGATCGAAGCGAAGATGAAGGAGATCGTGGATCGCGACCTCCCCATCAATCGCGAAGTCTGGAGCAAGGACGACGCCATCGCGCACTTCAGGAAGATCGGCGAGGATTACAAAGCGCAGATCATCGACGATATCATTCCGCCCGGCGAGGCCATCACGCTCTATGCGCATGGCGACCAGTGGAGCGACCTCTGCCGCGGCCCGCACTTGCCCTCCACGGGCAAGCTGCCGAAGGCGTTCAAGCTGATGAAGCTGGCCGGAGCCTACTGGCGCGGCGATCATCGCAACGAGATGCTGCAGCGGATGTACGGCACGGCATGGGTGAACGAGAAGGATCTCGCCGCCCACCTCATGCGCATCGAGGAAGCCGAGAAGCGCGATCACCGCAAGCTCGGTCGCGAACTCGATCTCTTCCACATGCAGGAAGAGGGCAAGGGCATGGTGTTCTGGCACCCCAAGGGCCTGACGCTCTGGCGCGTGGTCGAGAACTATGTGCGCCGCCGCCTCGATGAAGCCGACTATATCGAAGTGCGCACTCCGCAGGTGCTCGACCGCAAGTTCTGGGAACAGTCGGGCCACTGGGACAAGTATCGCGACAACATGTTCATCGCGGAGACGGCGGAAGACGAGACGCTGTCGCTGAAGCCGATGAACTGCCCCGGCCACGTCCAGATCTTCAAGCAGGGCCAGAAATCCTATCGCGACCTGCCCATGCGCATGGCCGAGTTCGGCGCGTGCCACCGCTATGAACCCTCGGGCGCGCTGCATGGCCTGATGCGCGTCCGCGCCTTCACGCAGGACGATGCGCACATCTTCTGCCGAGAGGACCAGATCGAGTCGGAAACGGCGCGCTTCATCACGCTGGCGAAATCCATCCACGCCGACTTCGGGCTGGAGACGGATCACATCAATCTCGCCACGCGCCCCGAACAGCGCGCCGGTTCGGATGAGTTCTGGGACAAGGCCGAAACGCAGATGATGTCCGCCGCCCGCGCGGCGGGCGTCGAGCCGGTGATCGCGGAGGGTGACGGCGCCTTCTATGCGCCCAAGCTCGACTTCGTCATCAAGGACGCCATCGGCCGCGAATGGACGATCGGCACGATCCAGCTCGACTATGTGCTGCCCGATCGCCTCGACGCCGAATATGTCGGCGAAGACGGGAACAAGCATCGCCCCGTGATGCTCCACCGCGCGATCCTCGGCTCGCTCGAACGCTTCATCGGCGTGCTGATCGAGAACTATGCCGGCGCTTTCCCGATGTGGCTCTCGCCCGTGCAGGTCGTCGTCGCCTCGATCTCCGAAGGCGCGCATGCGTATGCGGAGCAGGCGGCGGAAGAGCTGCGCGCAGCGGGCCTGCGCGTGGCTGTCGACACGCGCGGCGAGAAGATCAATTACAAGATCCGCGAGCACTCGCTGCAGAAGATCCCCGTGATCGCGGTCGTCGGCGCCAAGGAAGCGGAGGAACGCAAACTTGCGCTGCGCCG
>CAZGWV010000027.1:16848-18293 GCA_964529555.1 uncultured Rhizobium sp. | reverse complement strand
GACCTCTGCCTCGCCACGCGCGCGGGCGAGCGGATCACGCAGCGTATTCTCGATGATCTGGGTGGGGCGCCTGCGTCTGTCGATGTGATGCGGGCGCTTGCCGAGATGCCGGTCGAGACGGCGAGCCAGGACGATCTGCGCCGTCTGTCCGACAATCTCGATCCCATCCTCAAGCAGCTGGAACGCGCAGCCGATCTGCCCAAGGCGCTCAGCCCCGCTGTCGGCTTTGCGCGCGCATTCTGGCAGGCGCGCATGGAAGGCGCGGATGCGCTCAATGCTCTCGAGCGGGATGTGCGCGATGTGTTCCAGGCGGTGAAGGACCACGCGGCGGACATTCCAGAGGAAAGCGCGCCGCCGCCGGAAGATGTCGCGCCGCCGCGCATCGCCGCCCTCGTGGTCAGCTATCACACGGGGGATGTGCTGTTCGACTGCCTCGCCGCGCTGGAGGCGGATGAGGACCTCGTCGAGATCGTGCTGGTGAACAACGGCAATCCGCCTGCCGTCGTCGCGCGGCTAGACCAGATGGCGGCGCGGTCGGCCAAGCTGAAGCTGGTGGGTGAGGGGCTGAACCGGGGCTTTGCGGCGGGCGTCAATCTCGGCGCGGCCGTTTCAACGTCCGACCGTTTTCTCATCATCAACCCCGATGCGATCCTGCAGCCCGGATCGGTGGTGGCGCTTGAATCGGCGATCACGAACGCGGCGGAGCCTGCCATTGTCGGCGGCAAGATCTATGGCGCAAACGGGCGCGAGCAGCGCGGCTGCCGCCGCCGGAAGCTCACGATGCGCTCTGCGGCGGCGACTTTCCTGGGCGCCGGATGGTTGCGGACGGCGAACCCCGCCTTCGTCAACATCAACCGCCACAGGGAGCCGCCGCCTGCAGGGCCTGTGCCGATGGAGGCGGTGAGCGGCGCGCTGATGTATCTCACGCGGCAGGGCTTCGAGCGGCTGGGCGGATTTGACGACGGCTATTTCATGCATGTCGAGGACCTCGACATCTGCCGCCGCGCCGAGGCGGATGGCGGTGCGGTGATCTACACGCCGTTCGCCTCCGCGCTGCATCATGGCGCGACGAGCGATGCGCCCTCGCTGTTCGTCGAGAGGCACAAGGCGGCGGGGCTCAACCGCTATTTCCGCAAGTTCGCGGGAACACGCGGGGAGCAGGTGGCGGCGCGCGTGCTCGGGCCGGTGATCGGTTTCCTGCTGGTGACGCGCGCGCGGTTGCGGCGGCGGTGAGCATTTTTTGGCTGAGTGACTGATCCCACGAAACTCTATCCTACGCTGTCATTCCGGACGCGCCGAAGGCGCGAGCCGGAACCCAGGGGCGGTGAGCGCAGGTGCTTGTGGCCCCTGGGTTCCCGCTCTTCGCCCTTCGGGCTCCGGCGGGAATGACAGTCGTGGGGCTCTCTCTAGTCCTGACGCAGATAGATCGGGTTGCCGATCAGCAG
>CAZGWV010000027.1:0-16748 GCA_964529555.1 uncultured Rhizobium sp. | reverse complement strand
AGTCGTGGGGCTCTCTCTAGTCCTGACGCAGATAGATCGGGTTGCCGATCAGCAGAAGCTGGCCATCGGCATCGCGAACCTCGGCGCGTACAAGACCGCGCGACGCGCTGTCGGCAAGCCGCACCTGCATTGTTGAACGAGCAAGGGGCCCTGCTTGCGATACCGCGACGGTCTGGTCCATCACCCAGACGACGGTCGCGGTCGCGGGTAATCCTTCAATGGTGGTGACGATCGTTGCGGCCTCGCCACTCGCCAGTTTCAGTTCGCCGCCCATCCAGACGGTTTGACCGCCGACGCGGCCTGCCATGTCCAGCGTGGCGCCCGGCAGTCCAGCCACGTCGACGAAAACGCGCCCGGATTTCACGCCTGCGATGATGCCTCTGGTGGAAAGCTCTTCCGCGAACACGACAGTCGCAGGCATTCCCACCGGCGACTGCTTCGCGCCTGTCGTGTCCTTCGCATCGTGGTTGTCGCTGCCGCCGATGGCGGTGATGCGGTAGCCCTGTTTGAGCAGATTCTCCCAGAACCTGATGCCGTTGAACGCGCCTTCCGGGCCCGACGTGCGCAGGGTGGCTCCGTTGATGATCTCGATGGCGGTGACGCGGGACCAGTCGGTGTCCTTCGCGGTCCAGCCGCAGCCCATGCAGGCTTCGCCGGAGGGGAGGGATGGGTGGTTGACCGAGATGAAGCCGTTCACGGCATCGGCCTGATCGAACAGCTTCGCCAGCGTGGGCAGGCGCGGCGAGCCGAGCTGGAAGTCGAGGAAGCCGGTGGCGCCGACCACATTGGCGTGGCCGAAGAAGGTGGTGATCTCCGTGCCGGGCATCAGCAGCGTTCGCGGAAACGCTTCCTGCAGTTCGCGTATGTCGCTCAGCTGCGTGATGGTGTTGTGGTCGGTGATCGCCACGAAATCGAGGCCGGCCGCCTTTGCCGCCTCGAACGTGAAGATGGATGGGCAGGGCCCGCGTGCATCGGCCTGATCGCAAGAGCCATCCGAGTGCGCCGTGTGGACGTGGAAGTCGCCGCGGCGCCATCCTGCTTTTGTGTCGAGCACAATGGCGGGATCGCTCAGCTCCACGGACTTGCGCGCAGCATCGGAGGGGCCGAGCGTGATGGTGGCGGTGTAGCTCGCGGTCTGGCCGTCGCGGATGTTCGGGATGCCGAGCACCAGCGCCCATTGTCCGGGTGTCATCGGGCCGGCGGCGTAGGAGGGCGTGGAGGCGAATTCCGACACTTCGAACCGGCTCTTGTTGCCGCCGCTCCAGCCGCGCTGGCCATGCGGGTCGCGCAGGCCGATGTCGATGACGGTGCGCTGGTCCTTGCCGGTGTAGTCGAAGTCGACCGTGATGCGGCCCGTGCCCGGCGGCGCCTCGAAAGGGATCTCGCGATAGGTCTGGTGATCCGCGCGGGCGATCTCGCCGGTGAGCGTGATCTGCGTCGGTTCGAGCGCAGGCTCAGGCGGCGCTGCGCACGCTGCAAGCGCAAGAAGGACCGCCAGACGAATGAGCCGCATCGCGCCACCCTGCTTCACAAAGTGTCAGGCTAGTCCGCTCCGGTGACAGAACCAATCGTTTCCCGCGCGTAACAGGTCGATACATTGCCGGGGCCATGCTGAAGATTGGCGGATGAACGCACGGGCGGGAACTGCGGGGGCCGATCCCTCGGTATGAGGGCGGCGGGTGTGGCCGGGAAACTGCCAGGCGACAAGCGCAATCCTCATCCTGAGGGCGCCCGCAGGGCGCGTCTCGAAGGATGTGTTCAGTGTTCCGGGCAAGCCAAAAACTCCACGACGCGGTGCGCCTGGAGGTTCGCTGTAGGTCCGCCCTCAAATGGAGGGCCGGGGACGCGGATGGCTCCGCAAGGTTAGTCCGTAGTCTGTCGTTCGTAGTCCGAGAGCGGATTTCCCGCGTCCCCGCGAACAGGTTGCCCCGTTCGCATCGCCTCCGCGCCGACAGTGATCAGCTGCCCTCCGTGCGGAGACGACCAGCGCATAATGCGCTCACTGCGGAGGGGGGTGGATGTGATTGCGACTTTCCTACAGCGGATTTTCGGTAGTGGGTTGAGAGTGATGGAAAAGATTGTGCAGTCGCCACATTTCATTCGGCCGAATTGCGGGGGTGTGGGCGGTCGAGAGACCCCCTCCGTCTCGGCGCGAAGACGCGCCGATCCACCTCCCCCAGTCGCGTGGCGACTGGTGGCGGCAAGTGCGTGCCTCCCTCACTTGCAACGCAAGTGGGGGAGGTGGATGACGCGCGAAGCGCGGCAGACGGAGGGGGTCTATCGGCCCGGCGATGATCCGTTTCATGTGCGAGAGGATCGCGTGAAAAGTGGGTAATTCTCAATTCGGCCTGTTTCGGACATGCAAATCAGCCTGCTTCCGGTGGCAGACGAACTCCAATACCCATTTTGCCGGTAGCATCCCGGTAACCGAAGCGGGCGCATGACCGGATCAGCCTGAGGAGGGCGCGAGCCATGACACGTGTTGCTGTCATCATGGGGGGCTGGTCGTCCGAGCGGCCCGTGTCGCTGTCGTCGGGCAGGGGCATGGCCGAGGCCGCGCGGCAGGCGGGCTTCGAGGCCATTGAGATCGATGTGACGCGGCAGCTTGCGCAGCAGTTGACCGACGTGAAGCCGGACGTGGTGCTGAATGCGCTGCATGGCCCGTGGGGCGAGGATGGCTGCGTGCAGGGCCTGCTCGAAATCCTCGGGATTCCCTACACGCATTCGGGCGTGCTCGCCTCGGCGCTGGCGATGGACAAGGACAAGGCGCGGGCGATCTACGTGCAGCATGGCCTCGATGTCGCCGAGGGCGGCATGTACGACGTGGAGGTGCTGGCGGCCGACCACATCATGCCGCCGCCCTACGTGGTCAAACCGTCTGCGGAAGGATCGTCCTTCGGCGTGTTTATCGTTCGTGAAGGCGCCAACCGGCCGCCGAAGGAACTCACTGACGGAACATGGACTTTCGGCAGGCGGGCGCTGGTCGAAAAATTCATTCCGGGCAGGGAGTTGACCGTCGGCGTCATGGGCGACCGCGCCATGGCTGTCACCGAGATCACGACCTTAAGGGACTATTACGACTTTGACGCGAAATATCAGGCTGGAGGATCGCGCCACGTCCTTCCAGCAGACCTGCCGAATGCGGTCACCGAAGCAGCGCTTGCCGCGTCGCTGAAGGCCCATCAGGCGCTTGGCTGCCGGGGCGTGTCGCGGTCGGACTTTCGCTACGATGAAAAAGCGGGTCGACTGGTGATACTCGAGACCAACACGCAGCCGGGCATGACGCCCACCTCGCTCATTCCCGAGCAGGCTGCGCATATGGGTATCGACTATCCCTCGCTCGTCCGCTGGATGATCGAGGATGCGTCATGCCCAAGGTAAAACGCCCGCAGATCGCTGGTCCGGCTTACGACGACCGCAACGACGCGCCGCCGCCGCGCGCCTCCAGCCGGCGTGCGCGCGACATTCCGTATTCGGTGGCGTGGTTCCGCGACCGCATCGCGACCTATGCGCTGGGCACGATCATCTGCGGCGCGCTGATGCTGACCATCGCCGCCTGGATGGGCGGGACGCTGGGCAGGTTCGGCAACGACATGAACAACGGTTTCAACGTGATCGCGGGTTGGGCGGGCCTTGCGATCGAGGAAGTGAATGTCGATGGCCGGCTCGAGGCAGGCGTCGCCGATCGCGTGAAGGCGGCGGCGGATGTGCGGCCGGGCCACAACATCCTGATGGCCGACCCCTATGCCATCCGCCAACGGATCGAGAAGCTCGACGTCGGCGCGGTGAGCGTGCAGCGCCTGTGGCCGAACCGGATCGATATCCATGTCGACCAGCGCGAGGCCGTCGCGCTGTGGCAGGAGCACGAGAATGGCGGCGCGTGGCGCGTCGTGGACCAGAGCGGCCGCGCTTTTTCCGAAGCCGATCTGACGCGGTATGGCGATCTTCCGCATGTGATCGGTGAGAATGCTGCTCAGGCCGCTACGAATCTCGTTGCCGCGCTGCGGGCCTATCCGGGTCTCGCCGAGCGTCTTGAAGTCGCCTACCGCGTGGGCGGGCGTCGCTGGGATCTCAAGTTCTCGGGCCGCGCTGACGTTGTGCTGATGCCCTCGGATGAAAAGCTGTCGAGCGCGCTTGAGTGCGTGAACCTGCAGCATGCCCAGACGGGGCTGCTCGATCTTCCCGCCCAGCGTATCGATGCGCGCAATGGCTGCACGCTGGCGATCCAGCCGATTCCGGGCGCGCCTCGTTCTCCCTTGTCCGGGGATGCGTGATCGTCATGTCGTCGCTTGCCCAGCGTTCGCTCGTCCGTGACCGCGCCCATGGGCGCGGTTCGATCATGGCTGCGCTGGACATCGGCTCGTCGAAAGTCGCCTGCCTGATCGCCCGCCGCTCGGACGCCAGCGAAGGCGAGCCGCGCGTGGCCGGAGCAGGGGCGCAGGGCACCAAGGGCGTGCGCTCGGGCGCTGTGGTCGATCTCGACAATCTCGAACGTTCGATCCGGCTTGCCGTCGAACAGGCCGAGCGCGCGGCCGATGTTCGCGTGACGGACGTGGTGCTGGGCGTATCCGGGCCGGATCTGCGTTCGGATGTTGTGCGCGCGGCGCTGCCGCTGGGCGGGCGCGAGATCACGCCGGCGCATATGCGCGATGTGCGGGTCGCAGCGCTTGAGAGCTTCAAGGCGCAGGGCCGCGAAATCCTGCATTCCGCGCCGCTGGGGTTCACGGTCGATGGAACCGCTGGCGTCAAAGACCCGCGCGGCATGTATGCCGAGACCTTGACGGCGAGTTTCCTCGTTGTGTCGGCGCCGACGGCGGCGCTGCGCAATATTGTGCAGTGCGTGTCGCGGGCCCATCTGAACGCCACCGCCATCCTGGCTGCCCCGTTTGCGTCTGGCCTCGCCTGCCTTGTCGAGGACGAGGCCGAGCAGGGCGCGATGCTGATCGATTTCGGGGCTGGGGTTACGTCTGCGGCAGCCTTCTCTGACGGTGGGCTGGTTCACGTCGAAACCCTGCCCATGGGCGGTTCCCGCGCGACGTCCGATCTGGCCCAGGGGATGGGAACCACGTTTGCCGCCGCCGAGCGGCTGAAAATCCAGCACGGCGCCGCCGGCCTTGCCGCTGCGGGCGCGCTCGATATGGTCGAGGCGCCGCGCCTCGGTCAGGACGGGCGGCTTGAGGCTCACCAGTGTTCCCGTGCGGATATCGCCCAGGTGCTCCGCCCCCGGATCGAGGAAATCCTTGAATTGATGGATGGACGACTGTCCAAGGCGTCAGCGACGGGGCGTCCCTTGCCGAGACGGATCGTTCTCACGGGCGGATCGAGCCAGATGCCCTGCCTTCAGGAACTGGCAGAGGATGTTTTTCGCGCTCCGGTGCGTCTCGCCAAGCCTGCCAATGTGAAGGGTTTAGGCGAGACTTACAGTTCCCCGTCTTTCGCCGCTGCGGCAGGGCTGTTACGTTGGGACCTGATGGGCGGCCCCGACCCTTCGCGTTTCAGCGGAGACAGGGCCGCAGCAGATCCCAGCGGAAGCCTGGTCAAACAGGTCTTCGGGTGGGTTCAGAAAAACTTCTGAACCGGCGCAACCTTTAAGGAGCGCTTAGCCAAACGCCGCGATCTTCATCGAGTAAAGCGCGGACCGGGCAGGGGCCCGGCGGCGGCTGGGGATGCGTGATCGAGGTTGCCATGGCTGTTGAGTTGAGCCCCCGGATAGTTGTGATCGGCGTTGGCGGGGCCGGTGGAAACGCCGTCAACAACATGATCGACGCCAAGCTGCAGGGCGTCGAATTCGTCGTGGCGAACACCGACGCGCAGGCTCTGACGCGCTCCAAAGCCCCGACCCAGATCCAGCTCGGCATGGCCAAGACATCCGGCCTCGGCGCCGGCGCGAACCCCGATGTCGGCATGGAAGCCGCGAAGGAAAGCTCGGACGAGATCAAGAAAATCCTGCACGGCGCGCACATGTGCTTCATCGCGGCCGGCATGGGCGGCGGCACGGGAACGGGCGCGGCCCCGATCATCGCGCGCATCGCGAAGGAACAGAAAGTCCTCACCGTCGGCGTCGTCACCAAGCCGTTCGATTTCGAGGGCAAGCGCCGCATGCAGGTGGCCGAGCGCGGCATCGTGGACCTTCGCGCGGAAGTCGACACGCTGCTGATCATCCCGAACCAGAACCTCTTCCGCATCGCCAATAAGGACACGACCTTCGCCGAGGCGTTCGGCCTGGCCGACAAGGTTCTCTATTCCGGCGTGCGCGGCATCACGGACCTGATGGTCATGCCGGGCCTTATCAACCTCGATTTCGCGGACGTGCATACTGTCATGGCGGGCATGGGCTCGGCGATGATGGGCGAGGGCGAAGGCGAGGGCGAGAACCGCGCGCTGAAAGCCGCGCAGGCGGCGATCGCCAACCCGCTGCTCGACGATGTGTCGATGCGCGGCGCCAAGGGCGTGCTGATCAACATCACCGGCGGCTATGACATGACGCTGTTTGAAGTCGACGAGGCCGCGAACGAGGTTCGCCGCGAAGTCGATGTGGACGCGCACATCATTCTCGGCTCGACGTTCGACGAGAACATGGTTGGCAAGATCCGCGTGTCGGTTGTCGCCGCTGGCCTTCAACAGGTGCAGGCTGGTCGACCCTCGCAACCTGTCCGCGAACTTCAGGCCGGCCTGACGACCGCCGTGATGAATGCGCCGTCGCCGGCTTCGACGCTTGGTATTGTTGCGCAGCCGCCGGCAGCTTCGGTTGCGACGCCGGCGCCGGTTGTCGCCGAGCCGGTGCAGCAGCGCGAAGTCGTGCCGCCGTCGGACCTGCGCCCCGCGCCGCCGATCATCCGTGCGCGTCCCGCCGCTCCGGCTGTCGAAGATGTGGCGGAGGCCGAGATCGAGGGTGAAGCGCCTGTTCCGGTTGCGCCTGTTGCTGCGCCTGTGGCGGAACCTGCTCCGGGTCCGGTCGAGCCGGCGAAGGAGCGCTCGTTCGCCTCGCTGTTCGGCTGGAAGGCCAAGCCTGCCGACGAAGCGGGCCAGCCTGCGGCGAAGGCTGCACCCGCCGAGGATGCGTTCGACGACGACCTCGAAATCCCGGCGTTTCTCCGTCGGTCGGGGAATGCGTAAAGCTCTCTAGTTTCAGACCGAAACACCCCCTCACGCCCTCGTGGTTCGACGGACGTAGCGATGCTCTGCGCATCGCTACTGCTCGCCATGAGGGCTGCAGCACCATTGCAAGCGAGAGGTCCCTCATGGTGAGCAGCGGGGACGTGCGTAGCACGTCGGCGCCTCCGTCGAACCACGAGGGGCCGGGCTTTCTGTCCTAGCTCTCACGCACCCACTGCACGCTCAGTTCCTCTTTGAACGCGAAGCGTTTGAGGTGGCGTTCGATGACGTCTTCGAGGCGCGTGAGTTGGGTTTCGTCGGGGGTTGAGACTTGCGCGACGAGCACGTTGGGATCATCCGCGTTGAGGTCGCACACGCCCGCATCGAAGACGACGCGGCCCTTGTTGTCTGCGTAGGTTGCTTCGATCTTGTGGCCGAAGTGCTTGCACAGCTGGATGAGATAGCCCCGCGCTTTCTCCGTTGAGATGCTGGCGCGCGAGATGGCGTTGATGGTTGTGGTCGTCATGCCTTCTCCACGTTGCGGGCGGCGGTATCGATGGCGGCGGCGATGGCGTCGACCTGCGCTTCGGTCAGCGGGCCGCTGCCCATGCGGAGGCGGAGGGCGACTTTGAGGTTCTCCATCGCGCGGACGATGCCGGGCGAGCGCCCGCCATGGCCTGAGCCTGCGTGGTTCATGCGTTCGAGCAGGGCGTCGAGCGTCGAGCGGTTGGCGGCGATGAAGGCGTGGCCTTCGGCGGTGATCGTGTGGAGCTTCTTCGCGCCGTCCGCCGTGATGGTGACGTAGCCGAGTTCCTCCAGGAGGGTCAGCGCCGGGTAGACGACGCCGGGGCTCGGGCTGTAGGCGCCGCCGACCGCATCCTCGATCGCCTTGATGATCTCATAGCCGTGGCGCGGCTTCTCCGCGATCAGGTTGAGAACGACCAGACGCAGGTCGCCGTGGGCGAAGAAGCGCGCCAGGGCGCGGCCGCCTCCGCCGTGGGAGCGGCGTCCCATATGGCCGTGGCTTTCATGGTCGTGTCCGCGTCCGCCACGGGCGAAACGCATGCCGAAATGGCGGCTTTTCCAGTCTTTGTGGTGCATCGTTATGTCTGTCCTTTTGATATAACGAAATAACAGATATATCTAAATACACTCGATTCAAGAGGTAAAAGCAGTCAGCCCTCGAAAAGTTCGCCCCAGCCGGCGCGGCGGGCCTGTTTGAAGGCTTCGCCCTCGCGGCGGGTGACGAGGCGGTGGGCCGCTTGCCCGTCCGGCTGGCAGAGTTTCAGCTCGATCCGGCCCTTGGCGGTGCGCGGCGGGGAGAGGACGCGGGCAGGCGAGGGGCTGGCGGGCGTGCGCGAGGCGATGAGGTAGACGAATTTCTCGTCCTCCCACGGGACGTCGCCGCCCTTGGCGAGGCGGTGGATGCGCGAGCGCGCGAGGCGGGCGGAGAAGTGACACCAGTCGGGCTCGGCGATCGGGCAGGCGAGCGCGTGCGGGCACGGGGCGATGATGTGGGCGCCGATGCTTGCCAGCTGCGCGCGGGCGTCGAGGATGCGCCGCCAGCCTGCGGTCGTGCCGGGCTCGACGATGGCGAGAACGCCGGTTGTGGCGCTCCAGAGCGATGCGACGAGCTTTGCGCGGTCGGCTGGATCGAGTTCGTCGAGCACATAGGCGAGCGTGACGAGGTCCGCGCGCAGGGAGGCGTCGATGCCGCGGCGGATGTCGCCGTCGCGCCAGGCGATGTTCGGGATGTTGCTTGCGGCTGCGAGCTTCTCGCCGGTTGAGCGGATGGAGGAACTGGTTTCGAGCAGCGTGGCGGATTGCAGGTCGGGCCACACGACGTTGGCGGCCCACATCGCCGTGCCGGGCCCGGCGCCGATGTCGAGCAGGGCTTTGGGCGAGAAGACAGAGAGTCGTTCTGTTGTGGCGGCGAGGCTGGCGTGGATGGCGGCGTAGGTCGCGGGCATGCGCGCGGCGATGTAGGCTTGCGCTGCGAGTGCGTCGGACAGGTGGAGGCGGCCGTCGCGGACTTCGTTGCGGTAGCGCCGGGACAGCGCCTGCACGGCGGCGGCAAGCTGTGTGGTGGAGACGCCGTCGAGCGCCTGATCGATGGCGAAGCGGAGAGGAGAGGGGAGTTCCATATCGCGCTGCCTAGTGCAGGAATCGGTCTGGCGGAAGCGTCGCTTAGGGCGCGGACAGGTGGGGGTCTCTGTTGTGCGGCTGTGGCGGGGCTGATAGGGCGCGCAACAAGCGGAAACAGGCGTTGTCTTGTGTCGCCCGCGAGATGGCCCTAGCTGACGGGCATGAGCGCGACCGCCAACCACCAGCACACGATTGCCCGCCCGGCCAGTGTTTCGGGCGTGGGCGTGCATTCGGGGAAGCCCGCCACCCTGACCATTCGCCCGGCCGGCGAAGGCGCGGGCGTGGTGTTCGTGCGCGCCGATGTGGCTGATCGCGCGGCGGAGATTCCGGCGCTGTCGACCATGGTGACGACGACCGAGCTTGGCACGAACATGACGAACGCGGCGGGTGTATCCGTTGCGACGGTGGAGCACTTCCTTGCGGCGTGTGCAGGGCTTGGCGTGGACAATGTTGTCGCCGAACTGGATGGGCCGGAGCTGCCGATCCTCGATGGATCGTCGCGGCCGTTTGTCGAACTGCTGGAGCGGGCAGGCGTCGTGCGGCAGTCGGCGCAGCGGCGGGTGCTGAAGATCCTGAAGCCGGTGGAGGTGAGGCAGGGGCCGAAGTTTGCGCGGCTGTCTCCGGGCAATGGCTTCACGATGAATGTGGCGATCGATTTCCAGACCAGGGCGATCGGCCGGCAGGAGATCAGCTTCACGATGACGCCGGGCGCTTTTGCCCGCGAGGTGGCGTGGGCGCGGACGTTCGGGTTCGCGCATCAGGCCGAGCAGCTTCACGCGATGGGCAAGGGGCTTGGCGCGTCGATGGACAACACGGTCGTGATCGAGGGCGACAGGGTTCTCAATCCGGGCGGGCTGCAGGCGGGCGACGAGTTCGTGCGGCACAAGCTGCTCGATGTGATCGGCGACCTGTTCCTGGCGGGCGGGACTATTGAGGGGCTCTACGAGGCGGAGCAGCCGGGGCATGCGCTGAACAATCAATTGCTGCGCGCGGTGTTTGCGGATGCGGCGGCGTTTGTGTGGGCTTAGGGCGGGAGGTGCGCTGAACGCATCCTTCGAGACGCGCCCTACGGGCGCCCTCAGGATGAGGCCGGTGGATGCTGCATTGTTTCAATGCCCAACCGGCCTCATCCTGAGGGATTGGCGCCAAGCGCCAATCGTCTCGAAGGATGCGTTAGGGGCGTGGTCTTCCTGCGGACTAAATGCAAATTCATGCGCCGGGTTTGCGGTCCGCCATTTTTCGGCCCGGATGCGGCAGTCAGGCTACACGTGTAACACGAAGGGTGGAGCATGGTTCGTGTATTAATGGCGGGGATGCTGGTTCTGGCGCTTGGCGCGTGCGGCGGGGAGACTTCCAGAGGATATGCGGGCGGGTATGACGCCGCGCCGGAGATGTCAGTGGCGAGCGCGCCAGCGATGGCGCCGCCGATGGAGGCATATAGCCGGCAGGAATATCAGACGCCGCCTGCGCCCGGAGATGGCGCCACGCCGGTGAACCCGGATGGCGGGCGGTTGATGTCGTATCGCTATGCCTGGAATTTTTCGGTGCCGACCGAAAACATGCAGGGCCTGCAGGCGGCGCACAAAAAGCTGTGCGAGGATGCCGGACCGGCGAATTGCTACGTCACCAGTTCGCAGCTTCAGGCCATCGGAGATATGGAGGGCGCCTATGGCCAGCTCGCCATGCGCGCGACCGAAACGTGGATGCGCACGTTCGAGCGGGGAGTCGGCGAGGGGCTGAAGCCGTTTGGCGCGTCGATCTATTCGACTGGGCGCGACTCCGACGATCTGACGACGCAGATCGTGGACCACGAGGCGCGGCTGCGTTCGATGATCGCGCACCGCGATGCGTTGCAGAAGATGCTGGACGACAAGCCGGGCCGCCTGTCCGACCTTCTGGAGATCCAGAAGGCGCTGGCCGAGTCGCAGGGCAATATCGACGCCAGCCAGTCACTGCTGGCTGCGTTGAGGCTTCGCGTCTCGATGTCGGTGGTGAACTTCGCCTACCAGCCGGAGCTTGGCGCCGTCTCCAACTCGATGTGGCGGCCGATCACGGACGCATTCGGGGATTTCGGTCCGTCCTTCGCCCGGACGGTTGCGGGGATTGTGGCGTTCGTGGCGTTTGTTCTTCCCGTGGTTCTCCTTGTGGGTCTCGGCTTCTGGCTGGCCCGGAGCATATTCCGCTGGCGGGGGCGCGGCCGTGCGGTGAAGCCGCCGGTTTCCGCGGCAAAAACCGGAAATTAGTCCCGGTTCGGTCAGTGGGCGCGACGCTGATCGTGCCGCAGCCGGGGGGCTTGGAGGCCCGGCGCCCCTTGGTCTAGAAGGTCTTCCAGCCTATCGGTTCGCAAGTTTGCCTTATACCTGCCGCAAGGCCGGGCGAGTTACCCGAACCGCCAAACCAGCCGTTTTCGGAGTTCACGCATGCGTTCGACCATCGCGCTCAAGGCCGGCCTGGCCGCTGGAGTGGCCCTCCTCGCGGTGTCCGGGTGCGCGGGAAACTCCCGCCAGCAGGAGCTGGCCTATATCGAGCGCCCGGTGGAAACGATCTACAATGACGCTGTCCGCAGCCTGAACCGATCGATGTGGCCTCTGGCCGCCGCGCAGTTCGACGAAGTCCAGCGCCAGCACCCCTACTCGCCGTGGGCGCAGCGCGGAATGCTGATGGCGGCTTATGCCCGCTATCGCGCGCGCAACTACGAAGCCGCCATTTCGAGCGCGAACGATTATATCTCGCTGCACCCCGGCGGCGACGGCGCGCCCTACGCCTATTATCTCATAGCGGTCAGCCATTTCGACCAGATCATCGATGTGGGCCGCGATCAGGGGCGCTCGTACAATGCCCTGCGCTCGCTCAACGAAGTCGTCGCCCGCTATCCGAACTCCGACTACGCGCGCGACGCCGTGCTGAAGCTCGACATGGTCCGCGATCAACTGGCCGGCAAGGAAATGGAGATCGGCCGCTACTACCTCAATCGCAGCGAGCATCTGGCGGCGATCAACCGCTTCAAGCGCGTCATCACCGACTACCAGACCACCAGCCACGTTCCCGAAGCGCTGCACCGCCTGGTCGAAGCCTATCTGTCAATCGGCCTGACCGGACAGGCGCAGCAGGCGGCGGCCGTGCTCGGCCACAACTATCCGGGCTCGGATTGGTATTCGGACAGCTACGCGCTGATGCAGGGGCAGGGCGTCAACCTGCCCGCGAAGCCGGACTCCAATGCCGGGTTCAACATGTTCGAGCGGATCGGACGTCTGATTTTCTAGGTTGAGACGGCAGTAGGCAATCGGCAGTAGGCAGTAGGCAGTGGGTGGCGACCTGTCGGCTTGGTTGCGTCGTCAGTCTGCCTCTTCGATTTTCTTGATCAGCACGCGCAGCATCCTCCCGATTGCCTCGGCTTCTGCGACGTGCCGGTTGGCGTTGTCCTCGGTTGTCAGGCCAATTCTGATCGCCAACAGCAGGTGGGTTTCAAGTTCCTTCAGGGAGCCTTGGGCAATCCGCAGTGAGTTGGTGTAGGCCCGCGTTGAGTTGCGGCCGTATCCTTCGGCGATATTGGCCGGTACTGACACAGCTGCGCGCCTCATCTGCGAGGTCAGCCCGAACATCTCGTCGCGCGGAAATGCCTTCGTCAGCCCGTAGACCGACTCCGCAAGGATCATACCCTGCTGCCAGACTTTCAAGTCGCGGTACGAGTTAATCGCAGCCAACAGTATCCCCCCGGATCGAGGAGATACTGTCGGAAGCCAGCGCGCGCTTGTCTACTGCCTATTGCCCACTGCCTACTGCCGGCAGGGTCGCTGTAAGCGATCCTGCCCTAGTGGTGACCGGCGTGGGCGTCGTGGCTGGCTTTCCAGGCTTTCACCGACTCCAGCGTCTTCTCGATGTGGCTCTCGGGCTTCATGTCCGTGTGCGACAGCAGGATCTTGCCGTCCGGCGCGATGACGAACGAGGTGCGGTTCGAGTAGTCGGCGCGCTGCGGGTTTAGCACGACGTCATAGGCCGTGACGGTCGCCGCGTTGACGGCGCCGATCGGGAATTTGTCGGCGCAGTGCTGTTTCGAGAATTCGGCAAGGCGCGGGATGTTCGCTTCGGCGCTGGCCATCGAGCCGTCGGCCATGCGCGCCATCGTGGTCACGCCGATCAGCGTGGCGCCGGCGGCCTTGAAGGCGTCTGCGTTCTCGCCGAACTGGATCGTCTCGACCGTGCAGCCTTCGGTGTAGGCGGCCGGGAAGAAATAAACGACCACCGGACCCTTCTTGAGAGCCTCCGACAGTTTGAAGTTGAAGGCCTGGCCGTTCAGCATGCCCGTGGCGGTGAACTCCGGCGCGCTGGCGCCGTTCTGCAGGGCGGCGAAGGCGGGGGCGGCGATGCCGGCGGCGGCGACAGCCGACAGGGCGAGCGCGGCGGCGGCGATGATCTTTTTCATGTCTGTCTCCCAGGTCCGGGTTTGGCCGGCGGCGTAGTTATCGCCAATGTGGTCTGTTCCGTCACGCGCTGTGTCCATCACGACTGCGTTCTCCCAAAGCCCTGCCGGGAGCGGGGTTTAGCCCGGAAAGGCAGGTTCTGTGGATTTGTGTTCCCTTTTTGTTCGCGAGATGATAAGAGGCGGAATGCTGACGTCGCTGTCCATTCGCGATTTCGTTCTGGTTCGGACGCTGGATCTCGAGCCAGAGGCCGGATTCACGGCGCTTACCGGCGAAACAGGCGCGGGCAAGTCGATTATGATGAGCGCGCTCCACTTTGCGCTCGGCGGGCGCGGCGGGCAGGATCTCATCCGCGCGGGCGCTGAAACGGCGGAGGTGGTCGCGACATTCGATGTTCCGGCGGACCATCCAGCACGGGCGCTCGCTGCGGAAAGCGGGCTGGAAGATGATGTATCCCTGCCGATGGTTTTCCGGCGGTCTGTGCGGCGTGGCGGCGCGGCGCGGGCCTTCCTGAACGACAGGCCGGTCGGCGCGCGGTTTGCGGCGCAACTTGGCTTGCTGATCGCGGACATTCATTCGCAGCACGAAGGGCTCGGCCTGCTCGACCAGTCGCGCCATCGCAGCCTGCTCGATGCGTGGGCGAGGAATGACGACACGCTGGTTGACGTTGCCCGCGCGTGGGAGGCCCTGCGCGTGGCGACGGCGGCGCGTCTGGCGCTGGAGGTCGAGACAGCGCGTGTTTCGTCCGAGCGGGTGTGGTTGACTCACGCGCTCGATGATCTGGAGTCGCTCGATCCGCAGGAGGCGGAGGCTGCGCGTCTCGCGCTCGACCGCGCGACGATGCAGGCGGGAGAGCGTGTGGCCGAGGCGCTTGAGGGCGCATCCCATTCGCTCGCCAAGGCGAATATCGAGAATGCCTTCGCCAATGCTGCACGGGCCGCTTCGCGCGCGCTGTCTGCGCCGGCGCTGTGCGGGCAGGGCGCGGACAGCGAGCTGGCGCGGCGGATGCGGGCTGCCTGCGAGGCGCTTGAGCGCGCCATGATCGAGGCGCGCGAGGCGCGGGCGGCGCTGGATCATGCCGCCGCCAGCTGCGAGTATTCGCCTGCCGCGCTGGAGGCTGCGGAATCGCGGCTGTTTGCGCTGCGGGCTGCGGCGCGGAAGCATAATGTCGATGCAGACGGGCTGGCTGCGTTGCGGGATCGATTGCGGGCGCAGCTGGATGGCATCGAGCAGGCGGATACGCGGCTTGCGAATGCTGCGGCGGACGAGGCGGCGGCGAAGCTTGCCTATGGCGTGGCTGCGGACAAGCTGACCGCGCGCCGGCAGGCGGCGGCAAAGAAGCTGGCGAAGGCGGTGGCGGAGGAACTGGAGCCGCTCAAGCTGGGCAGGGCGAAGTTCCGTATCGATGTCAGCCCGCGCGCCGAGCCGGGCCCTGCCGGTTGCGACGATGTCGCCTTCGAGGTCGAGACCAATCCGGGCGCCGGCTTCGGGCCGCTGGCGCGGATTGCGTCGGGGGGCGAGATGGCGCGCTTTGCTCTGGCGGTCAGTGTCTGCCTGGCGGGTGCATCGCCCGCGCCGACGCTGGTGTTCGACGAGGCGGATATGGGCGTTGGCGGCGCCGTGGCCGCCGCTATCGGCGAAAGGCTGGCGCGACTGGGCCGGACGCGGCAGGTGCTGGCGATCACCCACTCGCCGCAGGTTGCGGCGGCGGCCGCACGGCAATTGCGCGTCTCCAAGGCAATTTCCGAGGGGCGCACCGTCACTTTGATCGAACCGCTCGACCGCAGGGCAAGGCGGGAGGAAATCGCCCGCATGCTGGCCGGCGCCAGCGTTACGCGGGAAGCGCGCGCCGCCGCCGGAAGGTTGTTGGCGGACGCCTGAGCGGCGGCTAAGAAGCCGGCATGGCGAAGAAGATCAAAGCGGCCCCCGGCGACACGCAAGTTGAAGACCTGACCAAGGCTTCGGCAAAGACGGAACTTGCGCGTCTCGCCGAAGCGATCCGCGCGGCGGATGCGGCCTATTACCAGGAAGACGCGCCGCATCTGTCGGATGCGGATTACGATGCGCTGCGCCAGCGGCTGAATGCGATCGAGGCGCGGTTCCCCGAACTGAAGCAGGCTGACAGCCCGAGCGATGCGGTGGGCGCGGCGCCGGTGCAGGGCTTTGGCAAGGTCACGCACCTCAAGCCCATGCTGTCGCTCGACAATCTGTTCAGCAAGGATGACGCGGCGGACTTTATCGGCCGCGTGCGGCGCTTTCTGAATCTCAAGGAGAGCGAGGAGGTGGCCGTCACGGCGGAGCCGAAGATCGATGGGCTGTCGATCTCGCTGCTCTATGAAAACGGCCGGCTCGCGCGTGCGGCAACGCGCGGCGACGGTGCAGTGGGCGAAGACGTCAGCGCCAACGTCCGCGCAATGACGGATCATGCCAGGGATGTGGAAGCCATTCCGCATCTGCTTAAAGGTGCAGGATATCCCGCGCAGATCGAAGTGCGCGGCGAAATCTACATGACCATGAAGGACTTCGCGGCTTTCCAGGAGGCCGAAACCGAAGCCGGACGCAAGCGCCCGGCCAATCCGCGCAATGCCGCGGCGGGAAGCCTGCGCCAGAAGGATGCCTCGATCACGGCGTCGCGCCCGCTGCGCTTCTTTGCCTACACATGGGGCTTCGTGTCCGAGCCGTTCGCGAAGACGCAGATGGAAGCAGTTGAGAAGTTTGCGGCGTGGGGGCTTCCCGTGAACCCCGAAATGAAGCGCGCGGCTAGTGTCGAGGAGATGCTGGCGATCTATCGCGATATCGAAGCGCGCCGCGCCTCGCTCGGCTATGACATTGACGGCGTCGTCTACAAGGTCGACCGGCTCGACTGGCAGGAGCGGCTGGGCTTCGTCTCGCGTTCCCCGCGCTGGGCGGCGGCGCACAAGTTTCCCGCGCAGCAGGCGACGACGCAATTGCTGGGGATCGACATCCAGGTCGGGCGTACGGGCAAGCTTGCGCCGGTGGCGCGGTTGGCGCCCGTGACGGTGGGCGGCGTCACGGTGTCGAACGCCACGCTGCACAATGAGGACGAGATCGCGCGGCTGGGCGTGA
>CAZGWV010000026.1:26767-36675 GCA_964529555.1 uncultured Rhizobium sp. | reverse complement strand
GCCGGGCGGCACGGTGATGAACCAGCTCATGCCCGGCGGGTTGAGATGGCCATAGCCGTCCCACTCGACCCTGCCGTCGACCGTCAACTTGAGCTTGCGGCCTGCGTAGTCGCCCAGGATTTCGAGCTTGGTGACGGCTGTGACAGGCGTGGCGGCGACTTGCTGCTCGGCTGCAGCATGGCCGCATCCGGCAAGGAAAATCAGCGATGCCGCAATCCCGCGCAGATCAGCCATTCGCGTGAAGCGCCTCCAGCCGCTCGACCTCTTCCTTCGAGCCGAGCATGACAGAGACTCGCTGGTGCAGGCCAGTGGGAACAATGTCGAGGATCTGACTCTTGCCGTCGAACGCCTTGCCGCCGGCCTGCTCGATGAGGAGCGACATCGGGTTCGCCTCATACATCAGGCGGAGCTTGCCGGGTTTGTTGGGGTCGCGCTTGTCCCACGGATACATGAAGACGCCGCCGCGCGTAAGGATGCGGTGGACGTCGGCCACCATCGAGGCGATCCAGCGCATGTTGAAGTTCTTGGCCCTCGGGCCGGTTTCGCCTGCGAGGCATTCGTCGATATAGGCGCGCACCGGATCGGCCCAGTGGCGCATGTTCGACATGTTGATCGAGAACTCCTTCGTCCTTTCCGGGATGCGGGTGTTCGCGGCGGTCTGCACCCATTGTCCCGTGGGCGGATCCATCGTGAAGGCGGCGACGCCGGCGCCCAGCGTGAGCACGAGGGTGGTCTGCGGACCGTAGACGCAATAGCCGGCAGCCACCTGGTTGCGGCCGGTCTGCAGGAAGGGAGCCGCGCCCTCGCCCGCGATGGCCGGCAGGATCGAGAAGATCGTGCCGATGGAAACGTTGACGTCGACGTTCGATGAGCCATCGAGCGGATCGAACATCAGAAGATAGGGCGCGCCGGGGGTGATCGGGCGCGCGTCGTCTTCCTCTTCAGAGGCGGCGGCGGCGACCACGCCGGAGGCTTTCGCCATCGCCATCATCTCGTCATTGGCGAGGATATCGAGCTGCTTCTGCTCCTCACCCTGCACGTTACCCGTGCCAGCCGAGCCCAGCACGTCCGCCAGCGCGCCGCGCGAAACGAGATAGGAGATGGTGCGGCACGAATCCGAGATGGCCTCGATCAGGATCGACAGTTCGCGCGGAGCGGGATTTCCGTCGCCTTTTGGGTCAGCGAGAAATTCGCGAAGCGTGCGCGCGGTCATGGGAGCGATCCCTGTCTGGATTTGGTTTGGGCCGTACTAGCCGGAACGAACGCAAATGCACAGGGCGGGCCGGGGCCGGCAAGCGAGGCGGGGCGCCGCTGGGTCAGTATCGCGCGGGCGGCGGACTGTGCTAGATTCGGTTCATGCCAGCTGTCACCCGCGTCGATCCGAAGACCATTTTCACCCCCGAGGAATGGGCCCGAATTTCGCGCCAATCCGTATGGCGGGGGCCGGCTCTGGTCGTGTTTGCGTGGGGCGTGATCGTCGGTGCAGGCGCGCTGTTCATCGCCTTCCCCAACCCGCTGACCTACATTCTCGCCGTGATGCTGATCGGAACTCGCCAGCTTGGGCTGGCGATCCTCGAACACGAGGCGGCGCATGGGACGCTGCACCCGAACGCGAAGCTGAATGACTGGCTGGCGGAGTGGCTGTGCGGCGGGCCGGTGGGCGGCAGCCTGAAGCGCTATCGCCCCTATCACCTGACCCACCACAAATACACCGAGCAGCCCGAGGATCCCGATCTCGTTCTGTCGCGCCCCTTCCCGGTGACGAAAGGATCGCTGTGGCGGAAATTCATCCGCGACCTGACGGGGCAGACTTTCTACAAGCAGCGCATCGCGCCATTCGTCGCGCAACTGGGCGGCAAGAAGCGCAAGCCGCCGCGCGTGCCCGACAACCCTGCCCTGCGCTTCTGGATCGCGCAGCTGGCGATCATCGGCGTAACGACAGCACTGGGATACTGGTGGGCGTGGCTCGCGCTCTGGATCGTGCCGATGGCGACGTGGTTCCCGCTGGTCACGCGGCTGCGCGCGATGGGCGAGCACGCGATGGTGAATACCCAGGACGATCCGTTCACACACGCGCGGACAACGCTGGCCAACCCGCTGGAGCGGCTCTTCATCGCGCCGTTCTGGGTTCACTATCACTGCGAGCATCACTGCTTCATGTATGTGCCGTGCTACAATCTTGAGCGGACGCACAAGCTGCTGGTGCTGAAGGGCTATCGCGAGCGGATGCGCATCACGAAAGGCTATGTCGAAGTGCTGCGCAGATGCGGCTCGAAACCGGCGGCGGTGAAGCCGGCTGCGGCCTGACTACTTCAACGACACGAATTTCGCGCCATAGGCAAAATGGAAATAGTGTTCGACGCTCAGGTCGAGCGCGCGCCCGGCCTGCTTGCTGAAGGACACCGTCTCGCCCGGAGCGATGTCCGCGCGGACGGTCCAGAACTCTTCGTGGGTCTTGCTGCGGCCAGCCTCGCCAATGAATTTCACCGTGCTTGGATAGAATATGATCCGAATGGTGAACTCGCGATAGATGCGGCCGCTATCCTTGTCGTTGGTCGCCGTGACGACCATGGCGCCGCCTTCACCGGCCCCCGCTGGCGCGATGCGCAGGCTGGTGTCGAGGCTGGTGAAGATCTGCTCGAGGCGCTGGAACTGGTCGCGACAGGCTTCGGTTTCGACGGACGGCGTTGCGCCATCGGCGTCTGCATATTTCTCCAGACACGCCGGATATGAGGCGCCCCATTTTGCAAGCAACTCTTCCTTGGTGGGCGGCGGAGGTTTGCAGGCGGCAAGCGCCAGCAGGCCCGCGATCCAGACAGAACGATTCAACAACTGCCCCTCGGACTGTGCCGCACACGCGCCGCGCCGACGCTCATCCAATACATGAGCGGCAGCGGCGGAGTGTCAATGCCGGAGAGCGCTGGGGGCGCCGGCCCGGTCCCTACTGAGCATCCAGAAGCTTGAGAGATGCGTCGATGGCCTCGGCGGATGCCGGGCTACGCTCCTTCAGCGCGACGAGATCGGCGCGCAGCCTGGCAGAGGCGGCGGCATTGCCAAGCTTCTTCTCCACCCAGCCCAGCCGGCCCTTCGCTTCGACAAGACCCGGCTGCAGCGCAATCGCCGCTTCAAGCGACCCCTTGGCTCCCTGATAGTCGCCCGCGGCAACCTGCGCCTGTCCTTTCAGGTAAGCCGCTTCGTAATCGTCCGGCGTCTTCGCGAGAACGTCGTTGAAGGCCGCGATGGCTTCCGACCATTTCTGCGCGCCGATGAAATCGATACCCTGGTTGAAGCGCGTGGCGGCGCTGATCGCGGGGGCTGCGCTCGCGCCGTCGATAAGTGCGATGCCGGTATCGATGGCGCCAGCTTCGGGGCAGGCGCCGTTGCATTTCTGCTTGAGGCCCATGAGCACGCTGCGCTGCTTTGCGGCGGCGTCCGTGTTGCCGCGCCGCGCCTCGACCCAGCCGAGGCGGCCGATGGCGTCGGCGAGGTCCGGCTTCGAGGAGACGGCGCGCGTGAGATAGCGGTGGGCCTCGCCAAGATCGTTGAGACCGATCTGCGCGACACCCATCATCAGGTTGGTGGCGGGGTCCTGTTCCCGGCTTCGCAGCACATCGCGCAGAAGCGGCACGGCGCGGATGAAATCGTTCTTCTGGATATAGGCGACGGCCTGATTGTAGAGCGCTGTGGGGTCCATCGTGTCGGTGGTGGGCATCTGGATGCTGCCGCCGCCCGTGTACTGCGCGTGGGCAGGCGCGGCGAAGCCAAGAACCGCAACAGCCGCGCAGGCAGCGAGGATTGTGTGTTTCACATTTTGCTCCCGATTCACGCAGGGTCGCGCCCTGACGCCTGTTTCGCGAAAGCATACAGCAAACCCCGCGACCGCGCGATACCTTGAGCACATCGGGAACGTAGCCGTGAAGTGCAGGTCACGAACGCGAGGGGCCAGACATGCAGCCCGGCCCCCACTGCGAATTGCGGTATGTGAACATAGGCGGCGGCAATGGCGTTTGAATGCGGGGCGCGGGCGCCCTACCTATGCGGCCATGGAATCGCGCGATCCCCCTGATGCCGCCGATCCGCCGGAAGAGCCCGAAAACCTCGAAGGCGAGGCGATGGACGACCTGCCGGACGAGATCGAGATGGAGCCCGAGGAAATCTCCTCCGGGGTCGACCTCACCGCGCCTGATGCAGGGAAGAAACGGCGGGTATCCGGCCCGGACGTGATCCGCGACCAGGTGAGCCGCCTGCCGGGTCGTCCGGGCGTTTATCGCATGTATGGCGAGACGGGCGAGCTTCTCTATGTCGGCAAGGCGCGCAATCTGAAAGCGCGAGTCGGCAGCTACGCCAAGATCGGCGGACAGACACAGCGCATCGCCCGGATGATCTCGCTGACGCGGTCGATGGAGTTCGTCGTCACCGCAAGCGAGACGGAAGCGCTGCTGCTCGAAGCCAATCTCATCAAGAAGCTGAAACCGCGCTTCAACATCATCCTGCGCGACGACAAGAGCTTTCCGCACATCCTGATCCGCGAGGATCACGAAGCGCCACAAGCGCTGAAGCATCGCGGCGCGAAACGGATCAAGGGGAAATATTTCGGCCCGTTTGCATCGGCAGGCGCCGTCGATCACACACTGGACACACTGCAGAAGGCGTTCCTGCTGCGCACCTGCACGGACAATGTCTACTCCACGCGCTCACGCCCCTGCATGCTGCACCAGATGGGGCGGTGCTCTGCTCCATGCGTCGGGCTGATCCCGCTGGACGAGTATCGCGACCTCGTGCGTGAAGCTGAGCGCTTCCTCAATGGCGATGCCGAGACGCTGCAGGAACAATTGTCTGCGCAGATGGAGCGCGCGGCGGCGAACATGGACTATGAGCGCGCCGCCGGCCTGCGCGACCGTATCCGCGCGCTGTCCGCCGTTCGCCAGAGCCAGAGCATCAACCCGGACGGGCTGGTGGAGGCGGATGTGTTCGCGATCCATTCGGAAGCGGGTGCGTCCGCCGTGCAGGCTTTCTTCTTCCGCGCCGGCCAGAACTGGGGCGCAACGGTCTGGTATCCCAAGCACGACCGCGACGACACGGCCGAACAGGTGCTGACGGCGTTCCTTGCGCAATTCTATGACGACAAGCCCGTGCCCAAGCTCATCCTGCTCAACCGCGAGATCGAGGAAGCTGATCTGATGACCGAAGCGCTCGAACTGAAGGCGGAGCACAAGGTCGAAATCCGCACCCCGCGGCGGGGCGAGAAGCGCGAGATCGTTGGACAGGCGAGTCTGAACGCCCGCGAAGCGCTGGGCCGCAAGCTGGCCGAGACGCAGAGCCAGCAGAAGATTTTCGCGGCGGTGCAGAAGGTGTTCGACCTTGCCGAGCCGCCCAAACGCATCGAGGTCTACGACAACAGCCACATCATGGGGACGAACATGGTGGGCGGCATGGTGGTGGCGGGGCCTGAAGGCTTCGAGAAGAACAGCTATCGCAAGTTCAATATCAAGGACCAGGAGATCGAACCCGGCGACGACTACGGCATGATGCGCGAAGTCATGCGCCGGAGGTTCGGGCGGCTGAAGAAGGAATGGGAGGAACTCAACGCCTTGCCTCCGCCGGCGCAGCCGGGGGAGGCGGATGACGATCCGAAGGATCGGCGGACGGAGGCAGCCTCTCCGTCTGAGCACAATCGAGAGCCCCCCTCCGTCTCGCTCGCAAGCGCGAGCGATCCACCTCCCCCAGCCCTACGGACAGAGGGAGGCAAGAGACCGGATGCGTGGCCCGATCTTGTGCTGATCGATGGCGGGCTTGGGCAGCTGAGCGCCGCAAAGGAAGCTATCGAGGCCGTCGGCTTCAGGCCGGGCGAGTTGAACCTCGTCGCCATCGCCAAGGGGCCGGATCGCAATGCCGGGCGCGAGCAGTTCTTCCGGCCGGGGCGCGCGCCGTTCCAGCTGCCGCCGAACGATCCCGCCCTCTACTACCTGCAACGCCTGCGCGACGAGGCGCACCGCTGGGCCATCGGCGCGCACAGGGCGAAACGCTCGGCCGCCCTCACCGGGCAGAACCCGCTGGACGAGATCACCGGCGTCGGCGTGCGCCGCAAGAAGGCCCTGCTCCACCGCTTCGGCTCGGCAAAAGGCGTTAGCAATGCGACGGTGGCCGACCTGCAGACCGTGGAAGGCGTGAACGCGGCGCTGGCGCAGCGGATCTACGACCACTTCCGGGGTGGGTGAGCGACGGCCTGCGGGAACCCTTCGGCCACTGCTACTGGCGGGTTTCAGTCTCGGCGGCGCGCTGCCACATTCACGTCCGATTCATCGGCAATCCAGTCAGGTAAAGCGTCCGCTCCAGTGTGGGGAAACATGCGCCGCGTCTTTCGTCTTCTACCGCTCCTCGCTGTCCTTGCGCTTGCCGGCGCAGCCCTGCCGGCCAACGCGCAAACCCGCTCGAACGCCGCCAGCGCCAACGCCACGCGCATCGTTCCGCCGCAAGCAAGCGAGACACAGCCGGTGCGGCGCACCGGCGCTTACGGCATGCTGGCCGATTTCTCGAGCAGCTTCGTGGCGGTGCAGACGCAATACAGCGCCAACGTCATCTCCGAAACGTTCGCGAACGCGCTGCAGAAATCCCGCGACACGGTTCGCCCGGAATCGAAGCCGATCCCTGAAGCAGTGATCAAGGGACTGACGCCGTTCTACCCCGCAGAGCTTCTGCGCGACGTGCGCTACACCATCGGCGATCCGAGCAAGACGGGCCTCGCCGGTTTCGCGATCCGCAATGGCAACGCAGCCGCCGTGACGCTGATCGACACCATCGTCTTCAAGGACGAGAAATTCGTGAACAGCCTCGCGCTTTGGGCGCACGAGATGCATCATGTGCAGCAATACAAGGACTGGGGCCTCTCGGGCTTTGCCGCGCGCTATGCATTCGGCTGGACCGACGTGGAAGCGGAAGCGAGCGCGCGGGCGCAGGAGTTCGTGACCTGGTATCGCGAACGCACGGCGGCCAAATAGGCTTTTCCTTCTCCTGAAATTGGCGGATGGTCGCTCCCCACGAGGAGACACGCCCGCCCATGCCCGAAGCAATCATCGAGCCCGATCTGCCAATCGTCGACCCCCACCATCACCTGTGGGACCGACGCCCGGTGATGCACCTGCTGCCGAATCCGCCTGTGCATCCGTTCGAGCACATCAGCTATCGCAAGGGGCACTACCTGCTCGACCAGTTGCTGGAAGACACCGGCAGCGGCCACAACATCGCGGCGACGGTCTATCTCGAATGCCGCTCGATGTATCGCGCCGACGGGCCGGCGGAGATGAAGTGCGTCGGCGAGACCGAGTTCGTGAACGGCGTCGCCGCCATGGCCGCGAGCGGACTCTACGGGAAGACGCTGGCCTGCGCGGGGATCGTGAGCACGGCGGAGCTGCTGATGGGCGCGGATGTGGGTCGCGTTCTGGATGCACACATCGCGGCGGGCGGCGCGCGCTTCAAGGGTATTCGCCGGTCGACATCGTATGACGCCGATCCCAACGTGCTGGGGCCGCTCAACCGCAATCCGCCCGGCGTGATGATGGAGGCGAAATTCCGCGAGGGATTTGCGGAGTTGGGCAAGCGCGGATTGTCGTTCGATGCGTGGTTCCTGGAGCCGCAGCTGCCCGAACTGATCGACCTGGCGCAGCAGTTTCCCGAAACCCCCATCGTGCTGGACCATGTCGGAACGCCGCTGGGCCTCGCCAGCTATACCGGCAAGCTTCCCGAGCGGTTCGGCATCTGGCGCGGAAACATCCGCGCGCTGGCGAAGGCCCCCAACGTGCATGTGAAGCTGGGCGGTCTCGCCATGCCGTTCTGCAATTTCCCCTCCATGCTGTCGGACAAGCGTGCGCCTTCGGAACAGCTGGCGAAGGAATGGGGCCCCTATGTCGAGACATGCATCGAGGCGTTCGGCGCGAAACGCTGCATGTTCGAGAGCAACTTCCCGGTCGATGAGGTGAGCTGCGACTACGCGACGCTGTGGAATGCACTGAAGCTGATCGCGAAGGATGCAAGCGCGGACGAGAAGCGCGAACTGTTCTTCGCCACGGCGAACAGGTTTTATCGGCTGGGGTTGTAGGCGCGCGGCAAGGCCCGTGAGCACGCCCTTCCATCCTTCGAGACGATTGGCGCTATGCGCCAATCCCTCAGGATGAGGCCTTTACAAGCGCCGGCCAACAATAGCCCTCATCCTGAGGGATCGCGAAGCGATCGTCTCGAAGGATGGAAGGGCGTGCTCGCCGGCGGCGCCACTTCCTTTCCCCGCAACACAGGTCCATCCTCCCTCCCATCGGCGTCAGACCGGCGGGAGATGGGACGGATGGATTTTCAGCTCGCGGAAGAGCATCGGCTTCTGCAGGACCTTGTCGCGCGCTTCGTGCGCGAGAACCTGATCCCGCTGGAGCAGAAAGTACTGGAGCGCGACGCCATCGGACAGGGCGCGTATCTGGCGCATGAGGAGCGTGACCGGATCGACACTGTCTCGCGCGAGATGGGCCTGTGGGGCCTCGATGCGCCGGAGGATGTCGGTGGGGCTGACCTGCCGGCGGTGGCGATGATCGGCGTCAACATCGAGATCGGGAAGACGTGCGTTCCCTATCACCTGCCGCCGGACTCGCCGAACCTGCGCATGCTGATGGCGACGGTGAACGAGGACCAGCGCGAACGCTATCTCGCGCCCTATGTGCAGAAGGGCACGATTTCCGCCATCGGCATTTCCGAGCCGGGCGCCGGCGCCGACCCCGCCGCCATGATCACGCGCGCGGTGCGCGAGGGCGACGAGTGGGTGATCAACGGCCGCAAGATATGGATCAGCCGCGCACAGGAAGCGGACTTCACCATCCTGATGGCCGTCACCGACAAGCAGAAGGGCGCGCGCGGCGGCATATCGGCCTTCCTGGTGGATCGCGGCACGCCGGGGTTCAACGTGTTGCGCCGCATCCCGATGCTGGGCGGGCAGTTCACCTACGAAGTCGCGCTGGAGAATTGCCGCGTGCCGGCGGCCAATCTTCTCGGAACGGAGGGGCAAGGCTTTGCGCCGATGCAGGTGCGCCTCTCCACGCGGCGTCTGCAGATGGCCTCGTGGTCAATCGGCATGGCGCAGCGCGCGCTGGAGATGATGCTCGATTATGCACCGCAGCGCGTGGTGTTCGGCGAGCCGCTGGCCAATCGTCAGTCTGTGCAATGGTGGATCGCGGACGCCTACACGCGCATCAAGGCGGCAACGCTGATGACCTATGAAACCGCCTGGAAGCTCGACAAGGGCGCCGACGTCCGCACCGAGATCTCCGCGGTGAAAGCCTACGCCACCGAGATGGCCTACGAAGTGATCGATCACGCGATGCAGCTCTACGGCGCAATGGGCATGACGAAGGAACTCCCCCTCTCCCTCATGTCCGGCCACCTGCGCACGATGCGCATCTATGACGGCCCGACCGAGGTGCATAAGTGGGTGGTCGCAAGGAATTTGCTGGGGTTGAAGCGATGACCGACCGCATCAACGACGTCCACATCTCCCACTCCGGCCACGTCGCGCGTATCACCATCGACACGCCGCCGATCAATGCGGTGAGTGTCGAACTTATGCGCGATCTGGCGGATGCGCTGGAGGGACTGGATCGCGATGGCTCCACGCGCGCGGTCGTGCTGGTGACAAGCGGGAAAGTGTTCTGCTCAGGCGCCGACTTGTCCAATCGCACGAGCGAGGGACCGATCCCCGAGCGGATGGTCAATCCGCTGTATGATCAGGCCGTGCGGCTGTTCTCGACCGAGCTTCCGATTGTCGCCGCCGTGCAGGGTGCGGCGATCGGCGCGGGGCTGGGGCTTGCGCTGGTGGCGGATTTCCGCGTGGCGGCGCCGGAGGCGCGGTTTGCGGCGAACTTCGTGAAGCTGGG
>CAZGWV010000026.1:12036-26667 GCA_964529555.1 uncultured Rhizobium sp. | reverse complement strand
GCCGCCGTGCGCGCGCAGACGGATAACGAGTTCTCCGAACAGCAATGGCTGATGAAGACGGACGACTTCAAGGAAGGCGTGAAGGCCGTGAACGAGCGCCGGCCTGGGGATTTCAAGGGGCGGTAGAGCGGGGCTGCACGCTGAATTCATCCTTCGAGACGATCGCCGCTCCGCGCCGATCCCTCAGGATGAGGCCGATTGATATCAGGGCAGCTCAAAACCCGCAGTCCTCATCCTGAGGGATCGCGAAGCGATCGTCTCGAAGGATGAATTCAGCTCACGACCGGCCCGCCTGGTTCAACGCCTCAATGCCGCCCGTGAACACCTTCACCGCCCGGTCCACCGCATCGCGGATATCCTGTTCGCTGGCGACGTAGGACGGAACGCTGAGCGCCCTGAACTGAATGCGGGCGCGCACGAGATCGAGGAAGACGGAGGCGGCGGTCTCATAGTCGGCGATCGTGATCTCGCCCGCCTTGGCGCGGTCTTCGAGATAGGTCGCGAGCGCCTTGCGAACGCCCTCGGTCGCCCGCTTGTTCCAGGCTTCGGCCATGTCGGGGAATTTCTTCACCTGCGACACCATAAGCCGCATCACATCGATCGACTGAGGACTCGCGTGGAGCGCGAGGAAGTTCTCGCCGATCCGCTTGAGCCCCTGGCGCAGCGGGGCATGCGCGGCAAGTTCGACCTGCATCTGCTGGGTCACGGTATCGACGCGGGCGTCGATCATGGCTTCGAACAGGCCCTTCTTGCCGCCAAACTGCGCATAAAGCGTGGAAAGCGACCCGCCGGCGCGGCGCACGATCTCAGCCATGTTGGCCTGCTCGTAGCCGAATTCCAGGAACACATCGCGAGCGGCTTTAAGGAAGGCGGCCCGGCGCAGCTCAGCGCGTCCAGCCTCGGGCTCTTGTCGGGGAATGGCTTTAGCTGAATCTGTCATCCGGCTAGAGATACCCTCAGTTGAACCATCTTGATACTCGGGTAAGCGGGTTTACATTTCAACCCAAACGTAACGACAGTTACATATATGAGCCGCTGGGAAGCGGCTTATTTTTTCGACAGGACAACCCGATGGCGCTCAAGCCCGTCAAAATGGACACGGACACGCCCGCCCCGGCGCACGCAGCGCCCGGCGCGTCTGCGGCGGACGCTCCCGCTATGGCCGGCGCCGGCGCGGGCGGTCTACGCAAGAAGATTCTGATCGGCGTCGCCGCCATCGCCGCCGTCGCTGTCGTGTGGATGGGTGGGGACTGGTTCTTCAACGGCCGCTACGACATCTCGACCGACAACGCGCAGCTTCGCTCCGACATCGCGCGCGTGACGCCGAAGATCGAAGGCTATGTCGCCAAGGTCCACGTCGCCGAGAACCAGGTGGTGAAACGCGGCGACCTGCTGATCGATCTCGAAGCCGACGAATTCCAGACGCGCATGGCCTTCGCGAAGGCCGAGCTTGCTCAGGCCGAGGCAGACGCCGCCCAGGCCAAGGCGCGCATCTCCGCTCAACGCGACCAGATCGCGGAAGCACAGGCCGCGCGCGAAGCCGCCGACGCATCCGCCGACCTGTCGTCATCGGAAGCCGCCCGGCTCGCCGATCTCGCCGCCAAGGGCTGGTATCCCAAAGCCAAGCTCGATCAGATCGAAGCTTCTCGCCGCACGGCGACCGCACAGCTGGCGGAAGCCAATGCCGCCGTCACATCGCAGCGCAGCCAGCTCTCGAGCGCGCAGGCAGCCCTGCTTTCCGCCGAAGCCCGTATCGAAGCCGCTCGCGCCAAGGTGAGCGGCGCCCAGCTCGAACTCGATCGCACACAGATCCGCGCGCCGATGAATGGCGTGGTGACAAAGAAAGACGTGGTCGAAGGCCAGATCCTGTCTCCGGGCCGCGTCGCGCTGTCCATCGTGTCGTCCGACGATGTGTGGGTGATCGCCAACTTCAAGGAAACGCAGATCACGGACATGCGCGAGGGCCAGTGCGTGAAAGTTCACATCGACGCACTGCCGAACCTTCATGTCACCGGCAAGGTGCAGAGCATGTCGCCATCGACCGGCGCGACGTTCAGCCTCGTTCCGCAGGACACTGCGACGGGCAATTTCACCAAGATCGTGCAGCGCGTGCCGGTGAAGATCGTGCTCGACAAGGAGGCGCTGTCCAGCGGCCTGCTGCGGTCGGGCCTCCAGGTCACCGCCACCGTCTCGACCAAGTCCGGCTGCGAGTAACATCGCATGAGCGCGACTGCCGCAGCGCTGCCGGGAGCGTATACGCCGCCGGTCAAAGGAACCCGTGAGAGCCTGCTGCTCAATATCGGCTTCTTCGCCATGGTCGTCGGCATGTTCATGGCGATCCTGGATATCCAGATCGTCGCCTCCTCCATTACGCAGATCCAGGCGGGCGTTTCGGCGTCAGCCGAGGAAGTCGCGTGGATCCAGACCAGCTACCTGATCGCCGAAGTCATTGGCATTCCGCTCTCGGGCCTGCTCAACCGCGCGCTGTCGATGCGGCGGCTGTTCGTCTATTCGTGCGTGGGCTTCACGCTGGCGAGCGTGCTGTGCGCCTTTGCGTGGGACCTCAACAGCCTGATCGTCTTCCGCTGCATCCAGGGCTTTCTCGGCGCCGCAATGATCCCGACGACGATGGCCGCAGCCTTCACCCTGTTCGGGCCCAACCGCTCAATGCTTCAGCAGGTCGCCATCGGCATGGTGGCGACGCTGGCGCCGTCCATCGGCCCGACGCTGGGCGGCTGGCTCACGGAGAATATGAGCTGGCACTGGCTGTTCCTCGTCAACGTCATCCCCGGCGTCATCGCCGCGACGGTGGTGTGGAATCTCACGCCCAAACAGCCGATGCAGCTCAACCTCATCAGGAATATCGACATCATCGGCCTTGCCGCGATGGCGCTGTTCCTCGGCTCGTTCGAATACGTGTTCGAGGAAGGCCCCGCCGCCGGCTGGGTCGAGGACGAGCATCTCGTCGTCTGGATGTTCCTGTGTTCGTTCGCCGCCGTCATCTTCTTCTGGCGAGCGTTCAGGAATGCAAATCCGGTCGTCGATCTCACCATCTTCAGGGACCGCAACTTCGCCGTCGGCTCCGTTGTCGCCACAGTCGTGGGGTTCGGCCTGTTCGGCTCCGTCTACCTGACGCCGCTCTTCCTCGGCACGGTGCGCGGCTACAACGCGCTGCAGATCGGCCAGATCATGAGCGTTGGCGGCATCGCCATGTTCATCGGCGGCCCCATCGCCGGCGCGCTGATCCGCAAGATCGATCCTCGCTACGTACTCTTCCTCGGCCTCCTGCTCGCGGCGGTCGGGCTCTACTGGAACGGCTTTCTCAACGCGGACTCATCTTTCGACGAGTTTTTCTGGCCGCAGGCCTTGCGCGGCGCCGGGCTCATCATGTCGATGGTGCCGTCCAACTTCATCGCGCTGGGCACGCTGCCGCCGCACAAGATGCCGAACGCCACGGGGCTCATCACGGTCTGCCGCAACCTTGGCGGCGCCGTGGGCCTTGCCGCGCTCAACACGATGCGGCTCAACTTCACGAACCTCCACAACCAGGAGATTTCCGCCGGCCTCGACCCAAGCCGGCCGGAAGTTCAGGACTTCCTGATCCAGGCCGAGGCAAGCCTGCGCGCCGCCGGCAACGCCGATCCCTCCGCCGCCGCCATCGGGCAATTGGTGTGGCGCATGCAGCTTGAATCCAGCGTGATGACGTTCAACAACCTGTTCCTGGCGATGGCGATATGCTTCGCGCTGATGCTGTTCATGGCGCCGCTGCTGCGCCGCCCCCAACAGGCCGGGCCGGCGCCAGGCGCGCACTGATACGGCGGCGTCAGGACAGGTGCAGGTAGTCGGCGTCAAACGCGGCAATCTGTTTCAGCCGGGCGCTATCGCGAATCTCGATCGCGCCTTTGCGGTAGAGCGCAATCTTCTCTTCGGCGAGCTTCCGAAAAGTGCGGTTCACATGGATCACGCTGATCCCCAGCATGTCCGCGAAGTCTTCCTGGTTGAACGGCAGCTCCAGCGTCTGGCCGCGCATCTGGCCGATGGCGGAAAGGCGCGCTTCCATTTCACACAGAGCATGCGCCAGCTTTTCAAGACTGTCCCGGCGGCCCAGCGAGACGACGCGCTCGGCAAGGATCGATTCTTCCTGGCCCACCGTCCGCGCAATGGCGGCGGCAAGCGCGGGGAAACGCTCGAACAATTCCGGCGCACGCGGGGCCTCGACCCGGATCAGGGTGACCGGCGTACGCGCCATCAGGTCGAAGCTGGACGCTTTGAACAGGAGGCTATCGGTACACAACATGCCGCCCGGCAGGGCATAGCTGACGATCTGGCGGCGGCCGGAGGCAAGGCCGCGCGAGCGCAGCACCCAGCCCTGTTCGACAATATAAAGCTGCGGGCAGCGGGCGTCCTCGGACACAATGGCCTTGCCGCTGGAGACGTCGGCCCTGTCACGCACCAGCGAGCCCAGATCGCGCCGCAACTGCGTCCGCATGGCTTCCGAGCCCGGCATACGGCGAGCAGCCAGATCGAGTGCTTTCTGAACTACGGAATCGGATTGAATCATGTCGATCTGGCCCATCATCCGAGCCCCGCCTGAGGCGCGCTGCGCCCCCAGTCGATGGTATCGGATGTCATCAATCACCCTCGTTTTGGCGACCAGACCGTCTGGCCCATATCCAGCCAACGCGACTTTGCTCATGTTAGTTCCAGCAAAAAATCCTCAGTTGTCCGCGTGTTGCCGAATGGTAGGGCTCATGGTCGCGAGGTGACCGAACGGCGCCGGAGACAGGGCGAGATCGGGGGCAAGACGGGGCATCGCTGCGCGCGGGGAATTCCGCTATCGTAAACGCAAGTTAGTCTGGAACGCGCGCCCACCGATCAGGCGCCCGGAACAGCCGCCGGAAGGATGACTGAATGCTGCGGAATATCCTGCTCGTGGGCTTCGGCCTGCTTGTCCTGACGGGTTGCGAGCGGGCGCCGGCAACGCCTGCCGCCGACCTCGCCCTCGCTGCAGCTGCCGCCTCGCCCGCAGCCGGCATCGAGCGCAAATTCTTTGGGCGCGAGACGTTCACCATCGTGATGGAACAGACCGGACGAGAGTCCGGCACGGTGACCATGCACTATCGCGACTGGGGCCGGCGCAGCGCCGAGATCACCCAGCTGACCAACGCCGCCACAGGGCGTGTCACGGATACCCGCAGCTTCACCGACGGCGCTGTGACGGTGGTGATCGACAACCTGACCGGCGAGGTCCAGGTCTCCGAGAACCCCTACTACAACGTTGCGGCAACCGATGCGGCCACAACCGCCGAGGATGCCTTCGGCCCGGCCGCCATGCAGCGCATGGGCGCGGAGACCACCGGCGAATCCACGACCATCTCGGGCGAAACTTGCGACTACTGGGTCGTGATGGGCGCAAGAAAATGCATCGCAGATTGGGGCCCCACCCTTCAGACGACAATGGAAGTCGGCGACACGGTGGCCGACCGAAAGGCTATAGAAGTCCGTATCGGCGATGGCGGCCCTGACGAAGTATTCGTCTACGTGCCCCCGGCAGGAGCAACAGCCGCCCCCTGAGGCGAATGACGCCATCCTTCAGCCCTTGCGCCAGTTTTTGGCGATCCTACCTCTTGCCTTGGATCAAGCCCGCTGCCTGAGGGAGCGGGTCTGATCTATCGAGACGCCGCCTGCGGGTCCCGAGCCTTGCCTGCCGACTGCTTCACACAAGGGTCAATCGATGGACTTCGAACGCTACACCGAACGCGCCCGCGCCGCTGTTCAGAGCGCCCAGACGAGCGCGCTTGCCAGCGGCCACCCGCAACTCCTGCCCGAACACCTGATCAAGGCGATCTTCGCCGACCGCGACCGCCTTGCGCTGAACCTCATCCGCGCCGCCGGCGGCAATCCCGAACTGGCGCAGTCCAACATCGACAAACTGCTGGCGAGCCAGCCGCGCACCACGGGCGGCTCCCAGCCCGGCCTCAGCCAGGACCTCGCCCGCCTGCTCCAGATGGCGGAAGAAGACGCCACCGCTGCAGGCGACGATTACGTCACCGTGGAGCGGCTCCTGCTGTCCGCCACCAAGCTCAAGAACAAGGCCGCCGATGCGCTGAACGCCGCCGGGGCCACCACCGGCGCGCTGGTGAAAGCCATCGCCGAATTGCGCAAGGGCCGCACCGCCGACACAGCAACTTCCGAAGAGAAATACGAAGCCCTGAAAAAATACGCGCGCGATCTCACCGAGGCCGCACGCGCGGGCAAGCTCGATCCGGTGATCGGGCGTGACGAGGAAATCCGGCGCTGCATTCAGGTTCTCTCCCGCCGCACCAAGAACAACCCCGTGCTGATCGGCGAGCCGGGCGTCGGCAAGACCGCGATTGCGGAGGGACTGGCGCTGCGCATCGTCAATGGCGACGTGCCGGACAGCCTGAAGGAGAAAAGCCTGCTCGCGCTCGACATGGGCGCGCTGATCGCCGGCGCGAAATTCCGCGGCGAATTTGAAGAGCGGCTAAAATCCGTGCTGCAGGAAGTCACTCAGGCGGAAGGGCAGATCATTCTGTTCATCGACGAGATGCACACGCTCGTCGGCGCGGGCAAAGCCGACGGCGCGATGGATGCGTCCAACCTCCTCAAGCCCGCCCTCGCGCGCGGCGAACTGCACTGTGTCGGCGCGACCACGCTGGACGAATACCGCAAGCACGTCGAGAAGGACGCCGCCCTCGCCCGCCGCTTCCAGCCCGTCTTCGTCGGCGAGCCGAGCGTGGAGGACACCATCTCCATCCTGCGCGGCCTCAAGGAGAAGTACGAGGTTCACCACGGCATTCGCATTTCGGACGCCGCCATCGTCGCCGCCGCGACGCTGTCGAACCGCTACATCACCGACCGCTTTCTGCCGGACAAGGCCATCGACCTGATGGACGAGGCCGCCGCACGCCTGCGCATGGCGGTGGAGTCGAAACCGGAAGAACTTGACGAGGTCGACCGCCGCCTGATGCAGATCCGCATCGAGGTGGAGGCGCTGAAGAAGGAGAAGGACGACGCCTCGAAGGAGCGGCTCAAGCGCCGCGAGCAGGAGATCAAGGAACTGCAGGCGAAGTCCGACGAGATTTCCGCAACATGGAACGCGGAAAAGGGCCGCCTTGCCGGCGCCACCAGCGCCAAGGAAAAGCTCGACCGCGTGCGCGCCGAACTGGCCGACGCCGAGCGCCGCTCGGACTGGGCGCGTGCGGGCGAGATCAAGTACGGCGAAATCCCCGCGCTGGAAAAGCTGATCGCGGAGTCCGAAGGCAAGACCGCCTCGGGCGATGCGAAGGCCCCGCTGGTGAAGGAAGAGGTGGACGCCGAAGCCATCGCCGCCGTCGTTTCCCGCTGGACCGGCATCCCCGTCGACAAGATGATGGAGGGCGAGCGCGAGAAGCTGCTCGGCATGGAAGACGGCCTGCGCAAGCGCGTGGTCGGCCAGGATGAGGCGCTGGAAGTCGTCGCCAACGCGGTGCGCCGCGCCCGCGCCGGCCTGCAGGACCCCAACCGCCCCATCGGCAGTTTCATCTTCGTCGGCCCCACGGGCGTCGGCAAAACCGAGCTGACCAAGGCGCTCGCCGAATTCCTGTTCGACGATGAAACCGCCGTGCTACGTCTCGACATGTCCGAATACATGGAGAAGCACGCCGTCTCCCGCATGATCGGCGCGCCTCCCGGCTATGTCGGTTACGAGGAAGGCGGCGCGCTGACGGAGGCCGTGCGCCGCCGCCCGTATCAGGTGATCCTGTTCGACGAGATCGAGAAGGCGCACCCGGACGTGTTCAACACGCTGCTGCAGGTTCTCGACGATGGCCGCCTGACCGACGGCCAGGGCCGCACAGTGAACTTCAACAACACCGTCATCATTATGACGTCGAACCTCGGCGCGCATGCGCTGGCGGAAGACAAGTCGGAAGGCGAAGTCTCCGGGCAGGCGCGCGACGCCGTGATGGAAGCCATCCGCGCGCACTTCCGCCCGGAGTTCCTGAACCGCATCGACGAGATCGTGTTCTTCAAACGCCTCGGCCGCAGCGAGATCGACCGCATCGTGGGCGTGCAGCTGAAGCGTCTCGAAAAACTGCTGGCCGACCGCCGCATCACCATCGCCCTCACGGACGAGGCGATGCAGTGGCTGTCCGATCGCGGATACGACCCGGTCTACGGCGCACGCCCCCTGAAGCGCGTGATCCAGAAGGAGCTGCAGGACCCGCTGGCCCGCCGCATCCTGGAGGGCCGCATCAAGGACGGCGACGATGTGAAGGTCAGCGTCGAAGGGTCCGCCCTGTCGCTCAACGGCGTGCCCGCCGAGATGAAGAAGGCCGGCCTCAACTAGCCATCAGCATAGGGCGAGGCGAAGGCGCGCCCGCCGGCGCCGGCAACGTGTTCGACGAGTATCCCGACGCATTCCCCTTCGCGCTCAACTCAACAGGCAACGCGCCGTGGGAAACCACGGCGCGTTTTTGCTGTGCGCGGGGCCCCGATCGCATGAAGGTCCGGCCAGGGCAAAACGCCGGAGCGGGTTCCCGGTTTCAGCCGATGAAACCCGGCCTCGTCAGTTCCTCGGCGTGATCAGCTTGATCGGCATCGAGATGCCGGGCCAGTCGGTATTGACGCCGTCCTTTTGCGCAGGCGTGAACGACATCTTGCTTACGGCTTCCACGATCAGCGGGTCGTAATCGGCCGGGTTGCAATCGGGTTGCACGTCTTTCGGCTTGCCATTGGCGCCGACGGTGAACTTGACGTTGCAGACGCCATCCTTGTCGACCTTCTTGATCGCATTGTTGATGTCGCGCTCCAGCACGCCGTCGATCTGCACCGGGGCCTTCTCGCCGCGCGGATCGGGGCCGGCCGGGCCGATACCATAGCCGAACTCCTGGCGGATCGGATCGGTGTCGAAAAAATAGCCGTCGAAAATCTCTGGTTCCCACACGCCCGTTTCGATCGCGCGGACCACATAGGGCGCCATCTCGGGGTGCGGGCAATCGACCGAGATGTCCTTGGCCTTGCCCTCGATCGAGACGACATAGGTCGCCCTGCAGGTGCTGGCCGGCGGCTTGACGATGTTATTGCCTTCCATGATCGACGAGACGTCGAACGGCGTTGTCTGCTTGGCCGGTCGGTCCGGCAGGTCGGTCTTTTGCGCAAATGCTGGCGCGGCCAGCCCCAGCGACATAACGGCCGCGCAAATCCATGCCTTCATAGGTAGCCTCCCAGGAGGGCCGGAATGGGCCCAGGAAGGCCCCCGGCTCGAATTGTGGGCGAACTATACAGCGTCGCCAGCCTGGCCCTAGGGGAAAAAGGCGCCCCAAACTGCAGCCAACAAGCCCGTTTGCGCTCACGCAGCCGTGAGCAAGAGACGGTCTGATGCGCAAACGTCACAGCGGATCGCTTCTTCACTCTCTCTTGTGCATGTGCGAATACCGGGGCCTCGCGGGCCAGATTCCCCGTGCTAGCGTTGCGTTTCAGTCAGAACAGGCGTCAGGCGGATGATCGGTATTCGAACCATCGGGGTGATCGGCGCGGGCCAGATGGGCAACGGCATCGCCCACGTCTGCGCGCTCGCCGGATTTGACGTGCTGCTCAACGACGTTTCGGCAGACCGTCTCGAAGCCGGCATCAAGACGATCAGACGCAATATGGACCGCCAGGTCCACCGCCAGATGATCTCCGCCGATGCGCGCGACGCCGGCATGCGCCGCATCCGCACCTCGACAACGCTCGACGCTTTCGGCGACGTGGATTTCGCCATCGAGGCCGCCACCGAGAAGGAAGCGGTCAAGCGCGCGATCTTCGACGCGCTCTGCCAGAAGATACCGAAGAACGCGATGCTGGCGACCAACACCTCGTCCATCTCGATCACGCGCCTTGGCGCCGCGACCGACCGCCCCGAACGTTTCATCGGCCTGCACTTCATGAATCCCGTGCCGCTGATGAAGCTGGTCGAGGTCATCCGCGGCCTCGCCACCGACCAGCAGACCTACGATGCCGCCGTGCATATCGTGGAACGCCTCGGCAAGCACGTCACCAACGCCGAGGACTTCCCGGCCTTCATCGTGAACCGCGTGCTGATGCCGATGATCAACGAGGCGGTCTACACGCTGTATGAAGGCGTCGGCACGGTGGAATCGATCGACACGGCCATGAAGCTCGGCGCCAACCACCCGATGGGCCCGCTCGAACTCGCGGACTTCATCGGCCTCGATACCTGCCTGTCCATCATGCAGGTGCTGCACGATGGCCTTGCCGACACGAAATACCGCCCCTGCCCGCTGCTCGTGAAGTATGTGGAAGCCGGCTGGGTCGGCAAGAAAGCCGGCCGCGGTTTCTATGACTATCGCGGCGAGGCGCCGGTTCCGACACGCTGATATCGGGCTCTGCAGGGGGACCCGGCGGGACCGGGGACGTGACACACCATGGCCGTCGTTCTGATCACTGGCGCAAATCGCGGCATCGGACTTGCGCTTGTGAAGGCCTATGCCGGCCGCCGCGACAAGGTGATCGCCTGCATTCGCGCGACGTCCGACCGCGAGGCGCTGGACGCCGCCGTCGCCGCCGCGCCCAAATGGATCGACGTCATCGAGATGGACGTCTCCGATCCGCTCGAGATCGCGCGTGCGCGCCGCAAGCTGGAAGCCGAACCCATCGACGTGCTGGTCAACAATGCCGGCATCGGCGGACCCGACCGGCAATCGGCCACCGACATGGATTTCGAGGGACTGGAAGAAGCCTTCGCGATCAATACGATCGCGCCCCTTCGCGTCGCCACCGCCTTCCTGCCCAACGTGAAAGCCGCGCGCGGCAAGATCGTCACCCTGTCGAGCCAGATGGGCTCCAACAGCGCCTCGTCCGACAACCTCGCCTACCGCGCCTCCAAGCAGGCGGTGAACCGGCTGATGCGCGGCCTCGCCAGCGAGTTGAAGGCGCAGGGCGTTCCCGTGCTGATCGTCCACCCCGGCTGGGTGAAGACCGAAATGGGCGGCGAAGGCGCCCAGCTCTCGCCTGAGGAAAGCGCGGCGCAGCTGCTCAAGCTGATCGACAGGTTCGACATCGCCTCGACCGGAAAATTCCTGGCCTGGAACGGCAAGGAACTCGCCTGGTAGGCGCCCGCCGCTAATTCAGGTTTCGCATCGCGGCCGTCAGCATCGGTCCGATCTCGTCGTGAATCACCAGATCGGCCACATCGTCCAGCGGCGTCGCCTCGCGGTTCACGATCACCAGACGCGCGCCATTGTGCTTGGCCTTTGCCGGAAACAACGCGGCGGGCGTCACCACCAGCGACGAGCCCAGCACGAGGAACAGATCGCAGCGGTGGGTCTCTTCTTCCGCGCGGATCATCGGCGCTTCGGGCATCTGCTGGCCGAACGAGATCGTGGCCGTCTTCACGAGACCGCCGCACGCCTTGCACGACGGTATCTCGCCGCGATCGACAAACGCGGGACGCAACTCGTCCAGCTCGTGCCGCAGGTCGCAATCGAGGCATTTGGCGTAGCTGGCGTTGCCGTGCAGCTCGATCACTTGCCCCTCGGGCACGCCTGAGGCCTGATGCAGGTTGTCGACATTCTGCGTGATGACGCTGGAAGAACGCCCGCTGGCGATGAGGCGCGCAACGGCGAAATGTCCGGCATTCGGCTGCTTGCCCACCCAGCCCGCCGTGCCGCTGAATACGCGCGTCCACGCCTCGCGCCGCCGCGCTTCGCTGCTCACGAAATCCTGGAAGTAGATCGGCTTCATGCGCGACCACACCCCGCCCGGCGAGCGAAAGTCGGGAATGCCGGATTCCGTCGATATGCCAGCGCCCGTGAACACGACGACGCGCGTCGCCATGCTCAGTTGCTCACCCAGGATTTTCGCGGCCGGACCTGCCATGCGGGGACCATGCGCAAAACCAGCATCAACGCAAGCGCCTGACGTTCGGTTGCAGGCTGACTGCTGCGGCCCACATATGGACAAGGCATGGGCTCAAGCCTAGTTTGCGCGCGTTTCGCTGATCGCCATTGCGGCGGCGGACAGGGGACGGAAGACGCCATGCCGAGAACTTTGAGGCTGTTTGTTGCTGCAGCGTTCATGGCGGTGAGCACCGGGATTGCTCCGTCGGGCTTCACCCAGCCCTCGCCGCCTGACTTTGGCGACGACACCAGCCCCTCCGCGCTCGATGGCGAATGCGACGATCCGCGCTTCTCCGGCGCCGGCATGACGGACCTTGTCCTGCTCGACGACGATGCCGGCCGCGACGCCACCGACTGCCGCACGGCATGGCAGGCCGGCCGCCTTCAACTTGCCGCTTCCGCTGCAAGCCGCGCGGCCACCGATGGCGAGACGCCCGACTTCGGAGACGACGAAAGCGAATGGGCGATGGACGGCGAATGCGACGACAAGCGCTTCGTCGGCCCGGCCATGACGTCTTCCGAAATGCAGGACGAAGATATCGGCCACGACGCCACCGATTGCCGCACGGCCTGGCAAAATGGCAAGGTGCGGCTGATCGGCTCGAACCGGGCCGCCGAGGCTCCCGACTTCGGCGACGATGCCAGCGACTGGGCCCGCGATGGCGAATGCGACGATCCGCGTTTCGTCGGTCCGGGCATGACGGCCACGCTCCTGCTGCCGGCGGACATGCGCCACGACGCCACCGATTGCCGCGCGGCCTGGGAAGCGGGCCAGATCGAGCTTCGCTGATCCTGCCGACGGCGCGCTTGCCTAGGCTGGCGCGGGGTCCTATCCCTCGTAAAACAACAGACACGAGGCGAGGGATACGTTCATGGCCGACCTTCTGGAAACGATCGAGGACGGCGTCGCGGTTCTCACGCTGAACCGTCCCGAGGCGCGCAACGCCCTCTCCAACGCCATGCTCGACGGGCTGCTCGAAGCGCTGCCGCGCCTTGCGTCGGACGCCTCGGTCGGCGCCATCGTCGTCACGGGCGCGGGCGGCGCGTTCTGCGCGGGCGGCGATGTGAAGGGCTTTGCCGCCTCCGAAGGCGGCGCGAACCATGGCCGCTCCCCGGAAGAATCCGCCTATGCCCTGCGTCAGCGCATGGAAGTCTCGCGCTGGCTGCACGACATGCCGAAAATCACCATCGCCGCCATTCCGGGGGCCGCCGCCGGCGCCGGCCTGTCCATCGCGCTTGCCTGCGATTTCCGCATCGCCGCGAAAGGCGCGAAGATCACGACCGCCTTTGCGAAAGTCGGCCTCTCGGGCGATTTCGGCGGCACCTACTTCCTCTCGCAACTCGTGGGCGTCGCGAAGGCAAAGGAACTCTATCTCCTCTCCGACGTCATCCTGGGCGAAGAAGCAGAACGCCTTGGCATCGTCACGCGCGCGGTTGAACCTGCCGACCTGATGACCGACGCCATGACGCTGGCGAAGCGCTTTGCGTCGGGCCCGCGCATCACGCTTGGCCTGATGAAGAAGAATCTCAACACCGCCGAACGCGGCGATCTCGCCCTCTCCTTCGACACCGAGGCGCTGAACCACTCGCGCACGGCGCAGACCGCCGATCACGCCGAAGCCGCCAAGGCGTTCGTCGAGAAACGCGCGCCCGTGTTCAAGGGGCGGTAGCACGCGGGTGACAGCCGCGCTCGAAACCTCGGGTCTGGGCAAGAGCTATGGCGCGGTCGCAGCGCTCGGCACGATCGACCTGTCGATCCCGCGCGGCATCGTCTATGGCGTGCTCGGGCCCAACGGCGCGGGCAAGTCAACACTGCTGCGCCTCGCGCTTGGGCTCATCAAGCCGAGCCGGGGTTCGGTGAAGCTGCTGGGCGAAGCGAACATCGACGCCCGCGTCCTGCGCCGCGTCGGCGCGATGATCGAGGCGCCAGCGATCTATCCCTTCCTCACCGCCCGCGAGACGATGCGCGCCTTCGCCCGCTATTCGGGCCTCAACGACCCCGCGCGCGAGGAAGCGGTGCTCGACCGCGTCGGCCTGACAGCGGCCGCAGACCGGCGCGCCAAGACGTTCTCGATGGGCATGCGCCAGCGCCTCGCGCTGGGCGCGGCCCTGCTGACACGGCCCGAGCTGCTGATCCTCGACGAACCCACCAACGGCCTCGATCCCGCCGGCATCCACGAGATGCGCACACTGATCCGCGATCTCGTGGACAAGGAAAATGTCACCATCATCCTGTCGAGCCACCTGCTCGACGAAGTGCAGAAAGTCTGCGACAGCGTGGCCTTCATCAACCGCGGCGAACTGGTCGCCGAAGGGAAAGTCGCCGAACTCGTCGCCGGGCAAGGCGGCCTCTTCATCCGCGCAACGCCGATGGCGAAAGCGCTGGCCGTGCTCGGCGCGCGTGGCCGCATCGAAGGCGACGGGCTGGTGGCGGACATCACCGAAGACGCCATCCCCGCCCTCATCCGCGATCTCGTGGCGGCGGGCGTCGATGTGTACGAGGCCCGCTGGAACACGCTGAGCCTCGAGCGCGTGTTCATGTCCACCATGGGTGGCGCATGATCGCCGATGCACTCCGCGCCGAACTCTACAAGCTGTCCCGCAATCGCTGGTCCGCCTTCTGGGCGTTCGGCTTCATGCCTCTGTTTGCATTGGGCATCGGCCTCGTCGAGCAGGTGCTCGTCCACACCTATATGGGCGATATCATCCCGTTCGCCTCCCCGCTGCA
>CAZGWV010000026.1:9200-11936 GCA_964529555.1 uncultured Rhizobium sp. | reverse complement strand
GTCGGCCTGACGGGCTCCGCTACCTGGCCGCCGGTCGAGACAGGTGAGATCGTGCTCGCCCACCTGCTTACCTTCACCGCCACCTTCCTGCAGATGATGGTGACCGCCGCGCTGGTGATGCTGGTCTGCGTTTTCTCGCGCGCGATGACGGCGGGGATCGTCGCGCCGCTGCTCATCCTGATCGCGTGCGAGATCGCCTCGATCCGCGGCCTTGCAGGCGACGATCCGATCTGGACGCTGTTCCCCGGTATCGCAGGCGACGCCATGCGCCAGGCTGGCGCGATCATGATGGGCGGACGCGACGGCCTGCTCGCCGGCTTCGCCCCGTTCGGCGCAGCTGCGCTCGTGTTGTGGTTCATCCTTCTCTTTGGCGCAGCCCTCGTCCTGTTCACGAGGCAGGATCTTTCAAAGGAATAGGCAGCCGCCAGCAAGGAACCGGACCTCCACCCCGCCTGGCCGCCCGACGGTCGTCGCATCGCCTTCCCGCGCGCCGGCGGCTCGCACGCCGCCCTGACGCACCGGCACACCCCCGGAAGGTCTCAGCCTGACCTGTCCCAGATAGCGCGCAGGCGTGCGCCTCCATCGCCCGCCCGGTGAGGATTCCAGCCCCAAACCGCGCGCCTGACGGCGGGCCCCGCATTTGCAGTCGTGGAGCAACACCCGTCCGGTTTGCTTGGGGGCTAAGGTAAACGCATGTCAGTTTGGAACGCTCTGGCGCTCCGCCGGCCATTTCCGGCGTTTACCATCTCGCGGGCGACCGCCATCAGCATCGGCATTTCCGTCGCCTTTGCGGTGGTCACGCTGATCGCCTTCGACTTCGGCAACGATCTGCTCCATCGGGCCTATTTCGCCCCGGACAGCTGGAAGATCTACGTTCCCTTCGGCGTCGCCGCCCTGATCGCCGCGATCTTCTACAACACGCGCTACAATGATTTCGGCGGACTGCTGAAAGCGTGTCTGCGCGCCTCGGCCGCCGGCCTCCTCGTCCTTCTGATCGTCGAAGCCCCCGATTTCTCGCTGGGCCGGCCCGAGGCCGCCCGCGCGCTGGCCTATGTCAACGACTTCTACCCGTTCGCGCTGGTGTTCGCGGCGGCGGGCCTGTTCCGCCCCTCCTTCGTCATCCCGACCGTCATCTACATCGCCTCGACGCGCCATCTGGTGTGGGACATTTCGGGCCTGCCGATGTCCTATCTCGACATCCGCTACATGCTCGACATGGCGCTCTATCTCGCCATCTTCGGCATCGGCGTCGTGAAGATCGGCCCGCGCCTCCATCCGTGGCTCGCCGCGCCCGAGCGCCAGTCCGAGATCGTCGGCATCGCGATGGGCCTGCACCTCGCCAACTATTTCTGGTCAGGCGTCGCCAAGCTCGAAGTCGGCCCGACGCCCTGGTACTGGATGATGGAGAACGCCACCTACAACCAGATCCCGTACACGATGGAGAGCGGCATCCTGCCGATCGGCCATATCCCGTGGCTGTCGCAGTTCGCCTACGATTTCCTCTCCTTCTTCAATACGCCGCTGAACGCCATCATCGTGTTCGTCCAGCTGTTCGCGATCCTCTGCGTGCTGAAGATCAGCTGGCTCAAGATCACATCGATCCTGTTCGACCTGCTGCATATCGGCATCTATGTCTTCGGCGGCCTCTTCTTCTGGCCGTGGATCTGGAACAACCTCACCATCTGGTGGGCGGCCCGCTCGCAGAAGAAACAGGGCCTCGCGCTGCAGACGAAGGTGACCTGCATCACCGCCATCCTGCTCGGCGCGCCCTTCCTGAACATCAACCCCGCCGCATGGCTTGCCTGGTTCGACGTCGCCGACGCGCGGCAGATCCGCTTCGAGGCCGTGACGGAAGACGGCCGCTCGGTGAGGGTCCCCTCGGCCTTCTTCGGCAACCACTCCTATTCGGTGTCGCACGGCTATCACGGCCACCACGCCCTCGAGGGCCATTACGAAGGCACGCAGCTCGCCTCGACCGACAGCGTCGAGCGCAATGAACAGTCCGGCAAATGCGTTGCGCCGTCGTCCCTCGCGCGCGAGAGTTCGCCGGAAACGGCGGAAGAGAAACTCGCGCGGCAGACGAATCTCGGCCGCTTCCTCACCTACCATCACAACAAGATGGCGGATCGTGAGGCGGCGGTTGGTCGCGGGTCATGGTATTTCCACGCCCATCACCATCCGAGCAATCCGTTCCTATATGATGAGTTCAATGCGTTGAGCCTGACCAGGGTGATCGGCTATAATCTCGTGCTTGAATCAGTGTGCCATTCGATGAAAGACGGCCACGTCGAGAAGAAGGTGCTCGCCCGCACCGTGGAGTTCTACGATGTCCGCTGACGCCAGCGGCGCACCCGCCCCAACGGCCGCAACGCTCGGCTTCGATCCGAACATCACCTGGATCGTCTATGACGGCGAATGCCCGTTCTGCACCCAGTATGTGAAGCTGGTGCGCCTGCGCGAAACCGTGGGCATGGTGAAGCCGGTGAACGCGCGCGAGGATCATCCCGTCGTGCGTTACGTGCGCGCGAAGGGCATCGACCTCAACCAGGAAATGGCGCTCGTCACCAAGGGCGAAGTCATGGCCGGCCCGGATGTCATCCACCGCCTCGCCCTGCTCTCGACCGGCTCGGGCTTCTTCAACGGCCTGATGTCGAAGATGTTCGCATCCAAGGGCCTGACGAAGTTCATGTACCCGATCATGCGCACGGGCCGGAACACGACCCTGTTCCTGATGGG
>CAZGWV010000026.1:0-9100 GCA_964529555.1 uncultured Rhizobium sp. | reverse complement strand
ACGATCGCTTCGCGATCCCTCAGGATGAGGCCAGTTGGCTTTGAGACAGATCGACACCCGCCGCCCTCATCCTGAGGTATCGGCGCGCAGCGGCGATAGTCTCGAAGGATGCGTTCAACGCACCATCCCCGACGCGCTCAAAACAACCCGTGGTTCGGATCGCCGTCATCCTGCTTCACCGCCTCCTGCTTCACAGGTGCGGGCTGGATCGCCGTCGGCAGACCGGGCAGCGAAGCGGCATATGGATCGGGCGCATGCGCCTGCTGCGGCGCGAGCGAGCCATTCTCGGCAATCGTCTGCAGCCGCGCATCGATGCTGCACAGCATATACGTTACGCTGCCGAAGATGATGATCACGCCGCCCGGCGTCAGCGCGGCGAGCCACGCCATCAGCCCGCTTTCGAAATTGCGGAAGCCGTCGCTGCTCTCGATCAGACGTGGGACGACCAGCGCGATCAGCGCAATGCCGAGCCCGATGAAGCAGGCGGCGACCACACCCAGAAATCCCCGCATCCCTTCCCCCCGCACCGCGATCAGGTCCCGTCGCGAACCTACCAGCCGCCGCCCTCATCGCCAATCGCGCCGCCAACGCGAAAGCGTTATTCGCACTGAAAAATAACGCTCAAACATGAGGCGCATCATTGTGCGAACCGTTCGCAAGAACGGCGGCAATCTCGCGCAAGCGTGTATCGGTTCGCGCGATTTTCGGCTGAGCGCTCGCTCCCCCGACATTGGCGTTGACCACGTCCCGCGTTATTGAATCGGACAAGGCGCGCCCGGCTTCGGATGGGCGTGTGCGTCGCGGGTTAGAGACAAGAAGAGAAATGGGCGGAGGAACCGGGACCTGTCCCGGAACACGCCCGCGGAGCTCCAGATGGCAACCTATACAATCAACGTGAATGGAAAGACCGAGACGGTCGAAGCCGATCCGGCCATGCCCCTGCTGTGGGTGTTGCGGGACAAGCTGGGCCTCGTCGGAACGAAGTTCGGCTGCGGCGTTGCGGCCTGCGGCGCCTGCACGGTTCACATCGACGGCAAGGTGGCGCGTGCGTGCATCACGCAGGTCTCGACGATCGGCGCCCAGCGCGTCACCACGATCGAGGCGATCGGCGAGACGCCGAAGGGACAGGCCATCCAGAAAGCCTGGCTCGATGTGGACGTCATGCAGTGCGGCTACTGCCAGGCGGGTCAGGTGATGGCCGCCACGGCTCTGCTGAACGCCAATCCGGCGCCCACCGACGCCGACATCGACACCGCGATGCAAGGCAATATCTGCCGCTGCGGGACCTACACGCGCATTCGCTCGGCCATCAAGACGGCCGCGGGCGTGGACTCCAAAGACAAGCGGGAGGCTTGATCATGGCTGACGGCACCATCGTAACCTCACGCCGCTTCTTCCTGTTCGCATCCGCCGCTGGCGGCGGCCTGCTGCTCGCGGGCTGCGTAACGCCGGGCGACACGACCGACGGCGCCCCCGTCGCCGCCGCCGAGCCGGCCCCGCCGCCTGCTCCGGTGGTCGACATGGATCACTACGTCGCGATCTCGCCGGACGGCACGATCCGCATCATGGCGAAGAACCCGGAAATCGGTCAGGGCATCAAGACGATGCTCCCCATGCTGATCGCCGAGGAGCTCGACGCCGACTGGTCGAAAGTCGTCATCGAACAGGCTGACGCCGACGCCAAGTATGGCAACCAGATCGCGGGCGGCTCGTTCGCCACGCCGAACCACTGGACGCCGCACCGTCAGGTCGGCGCCGGCGCCCGCGCCATGCTGATCGCGGCCGCCGCCGCCCGCCTCGACAAGCCGGTCGAGGAGTTCACGACCGAGCCCTCGCTGGTGGTCCACGCCGCCTCGAACACGAAGATCCCGTATGGCGATCTCGTCATGGACGCGGCCAAGCTCGCGGCGCCGGAGCCCGCCTCGCTCAAGCTGAAGGATGCGAAGGACTACCGCATCATCGGCAAGCCGATGCGCAACTGGGATTCGCCCAGGATCGTTCGCGGCGAGCCCATCTTCGGCATCGACACCGTCGTGCCGGGCATGAAGTACGCGAACTTCGTCAAATGCCCGGTGTTCGGCGGCAAGCTGGTCTCGGCCAATATCGACGAGATCAAGGCCCTGCCCGGCGTCGTTGACTGCTTCGTCGTGAAACAGGTCGGCGACCTGCCCACGAAAATGGGCCTGCTCGATGGCGTCGCCGTCGTGGCCGACGACTGGTGGACCGCGAAGAACGCAGCCGCCAAGCTGAGCATCACATGGGACGAAGGCGTCTCCAAGGACGAGTCGACCGCCAGCTACGACTCTAAGGCCGTCGAACTGGCCAAGGCCGCGCCGATGTCCACGCTCTCCAAGGTCGGCGATGCCGACGCGGCGCTGAAAGGCGCCGCCAGGACGCTCGAGGCCAGCTACGTCTACCCGTTCCTCGCTCACGTTCCGCTGGAGCCGATGAACTGCACGGCCCACGCGAAAACGGACGGCACGGTTGAAGTCTGGGCTCCGACCCAGCGCCCCGATCTGGGCGCGAACGGCGCGTTCAGCCTCATCGAGACGGCCCTCGGCGTGGCCAAGGACAAGATCACGATCCACATGATCCGCGCGGGCGGCGGCTTCGGCCGTCGTCTCGACAACGACTATGCGGTCGAGGCAGCCGCCATCTCCAGGCAGGCCGGCAACATCCCGATCAAGCTGATCTGGACGCGCGAGCAGGACGTGCAGCACGACCCGTATCGTCCGGGCGGCTACCACAACTTCAAGGCCGGCCTCGACAAGGACAACAACCTCGTCGCACTCACCAACCACTTCGTCACCTTCGGCCGCCCCAACGCGACCGGCGCAATGGCGCTGCTCGCCAGCGCCAACTCGCCGCCGCAGGAGTTCCCGGCCAACTACGTGCCGAACCATCGCTACGACCAGTCGATCATGATGGGCGGTATGCCGACGGGCCCGCTCCGCGCGCCGACGTCGAACGCGGTGTGCTTCGCGCACCAGTCCTTCATCGACGAGATCGCGCACGCCGCCGGGAAAGATCCGCTGGCCTTCCGCCTCGAACTCCTCAACCTGCCCGTCCCGGCCGGCGCCACGCGCGCCGGCATGAACGCCGACAGGATGAAGGACGTCGTCCGCATCGTGGGCGAGCGTTCGGGCTGGGCCGACCGCGCCTCGCTGCCGAAGGGCACGGGCATGGGCGTCGCCTTCTACTTCTCGCACCAGGGCTATTTCGCCCAGGTCGCCAAGGTGAAGGTCGCGCAGAACGGTTCGTGGCGCGTGCTGAAGGTCTGGTCGGTGGGCGATGTCGGTTCGATGATCATCAACCCGATCAACGCGCACAACCAGGTTGAGGGCTCGATCGTCGACGGCATCTCGGAGCTTCACCAGAAGATCACGTTCGACAAGGGCCGTGCGGTGCAGTCCAACTTCTACGACATGCCCGTGCTGCGCATGGACTACGCGCCGCAGATCGACAGCCACTTCCACATCACCGCGTTCAACCCCACCGGCCTTGGCGAACCCGCCCTGCCGCCTGTGCTGCCGGCCGTGGCGAACGCCATCTTCGCGGCCACCGGCAACCGCATCCGCACGCTGCCGATCGCGCAGTCGGAGTTGCGCTGGACCTGATCCGGCCCCCGGCCCAGCCGGTCGAATCGCGGCCCGGAACCTCAACCAGGTTCCGGGCCGTCTCGTTTCCGGGCGCTTGAGACCGGCGGGCTGCCGCAGGGGGAAGGCGTTCCGTTATCGACTATCGCTCTGCGCGGGGCCGCCCGCCGTCCGGGGTAGCAGAGTTGTGACCTCGCCCCGGAGGGATTTTGCGCCCGGACGCCGCGGGCTGGATTGACGGTTTTTACGGCGAACCGGATATTGAAATCGGTATTACATCCAAAGACAGACGTTCGGAAAACGGACCCCCGGAGGAGAGCTGGAATGAAACGCCTTCTGATCACGTCGGCGATTGCCGTTGTCGTCGCCGCTGGCGGCGTCAGCTCGGTGATCGCAGCCCCGACCACGGGCGGCGCGCCCGAGCGGGCCGCCAACTTCCAGCTGACCGACACCACGCGCCTTGCGCACGAACTGTTCTACTTCAAATACGCCCCGGCCATCGTGGTCATGTCGCAGACGAATGGCGGCAAGGTCTCGCGCGAAGGCGCAGCCGCGCTCGCGAAGCTGCAGCAGACCTACAAGGACCAGGGCGTCCTCTTCTACATGCTCAACTCGACGCCCGGCCAGACGCGCGAGCAGGCCGCCGCCGAAGCCAAGTCGCAGAAATTCGCCGTGCCGGTGCTGATGGACGAACTGCAACTCGTCGGTGAAGACCTTGGCGTCAAGCGCGAAGGCGAAGTCTTCGTGATCGAGCCCAAGTCCGGCTTCAAGATCGCCTATCACGGCCCCATCGCGCAGACGACCAAGGCGATCGACGCCGTGCTGGCCGGCAAGCCGGTCGCCAACGCGCGCGTCGAAGTGAAATCCGGCAAGGAAATCGTCTTCGCTGAGCGTGGCCGCGCAGCCGAGCACGCCAACATCTCCTATTCGAACGACGTCGCGCCGATCTTCCAGGCCAAGTGCGTCGCCTGCCACCAGGAAGGCGGCATCGCACCGTTCAAATTCGACTCGTATGAAGTCGTTAAAGCGTTCGCGCCGATGGTGCTCGAGTCGGTCATGTCCGAGCGCATGCCGCCCTACTTCGCCGACCCGCATATCGGCACGTTCCAGAACGACCACGGCCTCACCGCCGACCAGACCAAGACGCTGGTTCACTGGCTCCGCGCCGGGGCGCCGCGCGGAACGGGCGCTGACGTGCTGAAGGAAAAAGCCGGCAAGGCGCCGGAATGGCCCACCAATCTCGGCCAGCCCGATCTCGTCGTGACGCTGCCGGCGTTCGACGTGCCGTCCGCGGGCACGGTCGAATACCAGAACATGCGCGTCGACAACCCCTTCAAGGAAGACACCTGGCTGAAGGCCATCGCCATCAAGCCGGGCGACCGCACGGTCCTGCACCACGTCACGTCGAACCACTCGCCGACGCGCGGCGCTCCGCCCGCGAAAATCCCCGGCGGTTCGGTCGGCTCCTACACGCCGGGCGCCGAGCCGCAGGTTATCGCCACGGGCGCCGGCGCTCCGGTTCCGGCCGGCGGCACCCTGTCCTTCTCGATGCACTACACGACGACCGGCAAGGCCGCGACGGACCAGACGCAGATCGGCTACTACACGCTGAAAACCGCGCCGGAGTTCATCAAGCGCTCGGCCGTCATCTCCGACTTCGCGCTGACCATTCCGAAGAACACCGCGCGCCACACCGAAATCGCCTATCTCGAATTCCCGGCCGACGCCTATCTCTACACGCTCTACCCGCACGCCCACTATCGCGGCTGGTCGGTCGAGCTGATGTCGAAGACGGCGGAAGGCGAGGAAGAGATGCTGCTCTCGCTGCCGAAATACGACTTCAACTGGCAGCGCGACTACGATCCGGTGGAGCCGATCCTCGTCAAGGCCGGCACCAAGCTGATCGCCAAGTGGATCTACGACAACTCCGAACACAACAAGGCCAACCCGGACCCGACGATCAACGTCACCTGGGGCGAGCAGTCGTGGGAAGAGATGATGTATTTCCGCGTCAACTATCGCTGGGCTGACGAGACCACCTCGAACATCCGCAACGACCTGCAGAGCCAGCTGATGAACTCGCGCACGATGGGCGCGCTGGACAACAATGCCGACGGCAAGGTCCAGATCGATGAACTCACGGGCACGATGGCTTCCGTCCGCGCCCGCTTCAAGGACCTCGACCTCAATGGCGACGGCGGCCTCGACAATGCCGAGCTGGCGGCCGGCAACGTTTCCCGCGCCAACGCCACCCGCGACCTGCGCGACGCCGACATCGACCTCTAGTCGACCAGGCAACCGACACGGAAAGGCCCGCTCACGCGAGCGGGCCTTTTCTTTTGGACTGATGGGCCGCCGATAGCCCCCCTCCGTCACGCTGCTCCGCAGCGCGCCACCTCCCCCACTTGCGTCGCAAGCGGTGGAGGCAAAACACCGGCGCCTCTTGCCTCCACCAGTCGCCACGCGACTGGGGGAGGTGGATCGCTGACGAAGTCAGCGAGACGGAGGGGGCCTATCGATCAGGCGCAGCCGTCAGATTCGGCTGAATCCAGGCCTCTCTCCAAAAAATCTTCGCCAGCAATTTCAACCGGCTAACCCAAAATCCGCTGTAGGAAACTCACGACCAAATCCCCGCCCCCTCGGCGTGAGCGCATTATGCACTCATCGCTCCGCACGGAGGGCTTCTGCAGAAACCTGTAGGGCGGCGCGATGCGGACGGGGAAACCTGTTCGCGGGGACGCGGGCAATCCGCTCTCGGACTACGGACCACGAACTACGGACTAGACTCTGCGGAGCGATCCGCGTCCCCAGCCCTCCACTTCCATCTCACAGGGCGCACAGAAACAGCATTCCGCAGGGCCCGCCCGCCAGTGCGACAGCAGCCTTGCAGCCGCCTCATGGAACCCCACATGGATCCTGCGCATTATGTGTGCCGGGAGAACGATCCATGAAAGCTCTGCTTTTTCTCGTGCTCGGCATCATCCTGCTCGGCATGGTGATCGGCATCGTATTCAAGATTGTCGGCTTCCTGATCATGGCCGCGATCTTCGCGGTGGTTGCGCTATGGATATGGCGCAAGATCAGCGGCGCGGGCCGGGACGAACGCCCGCTGCGCTGAGGCGTCCCGTCCGAGGCTTGTCTACTTGCCCATCCCGCCGGCGCGGTTGATGGCGACTTCGTCCAGCATGGCCTGCTCGCGCGCTAGACGCTCGGCGTCTTCACGCAGGCGGGTCTGTTCGATCAACTGCTCGAATTTCGATTTCTCGATATAGGCCGCCGACAGCCGCTCGCGGAGTTCCGCAAGCTGCGTTTCCTTCGCCTGCAACTCCGCGCCGACCTCATCCACCTGCCGGCGCACGCGCATGCGGTAGGCGGGCAGCATGGACGCATAGCTGGGATTGGCCGAGGCGGTGGCGATCTCCGCCTGCTCGCGCGCGCGTATACTGGCAATCTTCTGCTTCAACTCGTCCGCCTCGCGCCCCGTGCGCGCGGCTTCCACACCCAACTCGTCGAGCTTGCGCTGCGCGATCTTGAGAAGCGTGTGCAGCGATTTCATTTAGCAACCTTCCGCGCAACCGCAGCGGCGGGGTCCTGCGCCGCCGACGACAACAGCGCCAGCAGCTTCGCGAACGCATCGTCGGCTGTCGTCACTTCATGGACGTCCTGGTTCAGGAACGCTTCCATCTGCGGCCACAGACGCACGGCCTCGTCCACTTCGGGGTCAGCGCCTTTCGCATAGGCGCCGATGCGCACCAGTTCTTCCATGTTGGAATAGAGCGCCATCAGCTTCCGCGCCTTGCGGGCAATGTCGCGCTCCTGCGTCGTCTGAAGCTGGTTCTGCAGGCGCGAGATCGACTTCAGCACGTCCACCGCCGGAAAGCGCCCGCGTTCGGCGATCGCGCGGGACAGCGTGATGTGCCCGTCCAGAATACCGCGCACAGCGTCCGAGATCGGCTCGTTGTGATCGTCGCCATCCACCAGCACGGTGAACAGGCCGGTGATGTGCCCTTGGCGTTCGCCCTCGGCCACCGTGATGCCCGGCCCCGCACGCTCGAGCAGCTTGGGCAGTTCGGCGAACACCGAAGGCGTATAGCCGCGCGTCGTCGGCGGCTCACCGGCGGCAAGGCCGATCTCGCGCTGCGCCATCGCAAAGCGCGTCACGCTATCGAGGAAGCAGATCACCTGCCTGCCCTCGTCGCGGAAATGCTCGGCCACCGCCAGCGTCAGCCACGCAGCACGCCGGCGCTTGGGCGCCGCTTCGTCCGACGTCGCCGTGACGATGACCGACTTCGCAAGGCCCTCCGCGCCCAGCGTATCCTCGATGAACTCGCGCACCTCGCGGCCACGTTCGCCGATCAGGCCGATGACAATGACGTCCGCTTCCGATCCGCGCGCCAGCATCGACATGATGGTCGACTTGCCGACGCCCGATCCCGCGAAGATGCCAAGCCTCTGCCCGCGCGCGCACGGCGCGAACACGTCGAGCGCCTTGACGCCCAGGCCCATCTTCTGGTCGACACGCGCCCGCACCTGTGCATTGGGGGCGCTCGCCCGCACGGGCCGTGCGCGCATGCCTGCCCGCAGCGGCCCCTTGCCGTCCAGCGGCTCTGCAAACGCATCGATCACGCGCCCCAGCCACGCATCCGAGGGACGCACGCTGTCGAGGCCAGAGGAGAAGATCACGGGCGCGCCCGGCGCGAGGCCATCCAGCGGCTCGCTGGCGAGCAGCACGGCGCGGTCGCCCTCAAAGCCCACCAACTCCCCGCGCGGACCATCCTCGCTGCCGAAACGAACGAACGCGCCCAGGCGCAGGGCTGCGGCAGGCCCCGCCGCCTCGATCCGCAGGCCCTCCAGCGCGGTCACCCGGCCCTCATGGGTCAGGGGCGCGATCGCCTTGATATCGCGGATGGCCGAAGCCAGCATGGATGGGGTTCCGTCGTTAATTCGGGGGCGAACCTTCAGAAATGCGATCTGGCCCCGATTTCCCTTTCGGACCCGTTAACCATCGAAAATCCCGGAAAATCGCTATTTTTCGCTCTTGGCGACTCATGGAATCGCGGTAACGGTTATGAATCTGCCCGGTGCGGTGGAAACTTGCCGTTAACTATTTGGACGCCTTAATGCGAGGGTTAATACCGCCGCAAGGCAACCGCGATTCGGGAGATTACGCATGCGGGTGCTTCTGATTGAGGATGACGAGCACGTCGCTCGAAGCATCGAACTGATGCTGAAAGCTGCCGGCTTCAACATCTTCACGACGGATCTCGGGGAAGACGGTGTCGACCTCGGCAAGGTCTACGAATACGACCTCATCATCCTGGATCTCGGCCTGCCCGACATCTCGGGATACGAAGTCCTCAAACAGCTTCGCATGTCGCGTGTGAACACGCCCGTGCTGATCCTGTCCGCCAACCCGGATATCGAAGCGAAGGTGAAGACGCTCGGCTACGGCGCCGACGATTATCTCACCAAGCCGTTCAACAAGGACGAGCTGATCGCCCGTA
>CAZGWV010000025.1:7826-37122 GCA_964529555.1 uncultured Rhizobium sp. | reverse complement strand
GAGTGGAGCGAGGGGAGCGGTTTGCCGCCGGGCTTTTGCGCGGCTTCCCAGGCTTCGCGATTTACGGCGCCGAGCCAGAGCAGCATGACGGGAATGTCTTCGACCGTGCGGCCATAGCGGGCGAAGTCTTCGCCGGCCATGGACGGCGTGGCGTTGGTGACGTTGGCCTCGCCCAGAGTGCCGCGCAGGACGCCGCCGAGGCGCGTCGCCAGTTCGGGCTCGTTGTAGAGCGAGGGCGTATGGTCGGCCTTCACGTTGAAGGTGACGGCGGCGGCGGGGTCGAGGCCGGCGGCCTGGGCTTCGGCGCGGGCGATGCGCTCGATGCCGGAGAGCAGCTTGTCGCGCGTGGTGTCGGCGAAGGAGCGCACGGTCAGCTGGAGCTTCACTTCGTCGGGGATGATGTTGTGCTTGAAGCCGCCGTTGAAGGCGCCGACCGTGACGACGGCGCTGTCGAGCGGATCGATCTCGCGCGAGACGAGGGTCTGGATCGTGGTGACGATGCGCGAGGCGACGACGATGGGGTCGCGCGTATCCTGCGGATAGGCGCCGTGGCCGCCCTTGCCGGTGATGGTGAGATCGACGGAATCGACGTTCGCCATGACGAAACCGCCGGCGACGCCCATCGTGCCGGCGGGCAGGCCGGCATGGTCATGCAGGGCGATGACGTGATCCGGCTTGGGGAAGCGGGTGAACAGGCCATCCTCGATCATCGCCATGGCGCCGAGGCCGACTTCCTCCGCAGGCTGGGCGATCATCACCAGCGTGCCTTTCCATTCGGACTTGCGGGCGGCGAGTTCGCGGGCCGTGCCGATCCAGGTGGTCATGTGGAGGTCATGGCCGCAGGCGTGCATGACGCCGGATTCTTCGCCGGAATAGGCTGTGTCGCGCGCCTTCGAGGCGTAGGGCAGCCCGGTCTTCTCCACGAGGGGGAGGGCGTCCATGTCGGCGCGGATCATCAGCACGGGGCCGGGGCCGTTCTCCATCACGGCGACGACGCCATAGCCGCCGACGCCGTCTTCAAGCTTGCCGTACTCGCGCTGGATGCGGGCCCTGGCCCAGGCGTCGCCGACATGGGTGGTGACGGTGAAGCCGAGACGCTTCATCTCGGCGGCGAGGATGGCGGAGGTCTTCACTTCCTGCAGCGAGAGTTCGGGATTGGCGTGCAGGTGCTCGTAGATCTGGCGGAGGGTTTTTCCTTCTGCGCTGAAGGCGGGTTGCGCGTTTGCGGGTTGCGGCGCCGTGGTGCAGGCGGCGAGGCAGACGGCGCCGAGGGCGAGGAAAGCGTGCTTCATCGTGGGCTCCCGAGGAGGCTTCAGGCGCTGATAGCGGGATTGGGTGGAGGCGTCACCCCGCAGATTAGGGTGGGGCGGTCACATGTCGAGCGCCCCCCTCCGTCATCCGCGCTTCGCGCGGCTGCCACCTCCCCCAGTCGCGCGGTGACTGAGGGAGGCAAGAACCGGCGCCTTGCCTCCCTCACTTGCAACGCAAGTGGGGGAGGTGGATGGCGCGCGAAGCGCGACAGACGGAGGGGGTCTATCGGTGAATCCGCCACGCGGCGGTCAGCGTGCGGAACTCATTCTGGGTGAGGGTTTCGGCGCGGCGGGTGGGGTCTATGCCGGAGGCGGCGAGGGCTTCTACGGCGCCGGGGAGGGATTTGAGGGCGGCGCGGAGCATCTTGCGGCGCTGGCCGAAGGCGGCGGCGGTGATGGTTTCCATCGCGGAGAGGTCGGCAAAGCGCTGGTCCTCGGGAAGCGGTTCAAGGACGACGACGGCGCTGTCGACTTTCGGCGGCGGGCGGAATGCGCCGGGGGGAAGCGTGATGGCGAGGCGCGGGCGCGTGACGGCTTGCGAGAGGACGGCGAGACGGCCGTAGTGATCCTCGTCGGGCGCGGCGCAGATGCGCAGGGCGACTTCCTTCTGGAACATCAGCACCATCGTGCCGCGCCATGCGGGCGCTTTCAGCCATTCGACCAGCATGGGCGTGCCCACATTGTAGGGCAGGTTGGCGACGATCATCGCGGGCGCATCGCCGCCAGCGGCTGCGATGAGTTCGGGGATGTTGGCGGCGAGGGCGTCGCCGTGGTGGACGGTGAGGCGACCATCACGCGCTTCCGGCCAGAGGGAGAGGCCTTCGGCGAAGCGGTCGTCAAGCTCGATGGCGATGAGTTTGCCAACGCCGCTATCCAGCAAGGCGCGGGTGAGGCCGCCGGGGCCGGGGCCGACTTCGATGACGGTCTTGCTTTCCACGCTGCCGCCGGCGTTGGCGACGCGCTTGAGGACCGAGGGGTCGAACAGGAAGTGCTGGCCGAGGGATTTCTTCGCCGCGCCGGGCGTGAGTGGCGTGCTCATGTCGAGGCCGCGCGGGCGACGGCCATCTGGTCTGCGAGTTTGAGGGCGGCGATCAGGCTGTCGGGGCGGACCTGTCCCGATGCTGCTGCATCGTAGGCGACGCCGTGGTCAGGCGAGGTGCGGATGAAGGGCAGGCCGAGCGTGACATTGACGCCGCCCCACATATCCAGCGTTTTCACGGGGATGAGGCCCTGATCGTGATACATGGCAAGGACGGCGTCGAAGCGGCCGCCCAGCATTTCGTGGAAGATGGTATCGCCGGGGCGGGCATCGGACACGTCGAGGCCGGCGCGGCGCAGGAGTTCGGCTGCGGGGTTGATGATCTCGATTTCCTCGCGGCCGATCTGGCCGTCTTCGCCCGCGTGCGGATTGACGCCGCAGAGGCCGATGCGTGGAGCGGCCATGCCGAAGTCACGCATGAGGGCTGCGCCGACGATGCCGCCGATCTCCGTGATGTCGCGGACGGAGAGGCTGTCCACCACGCTGGCGAGTGGGCGGTGGATGGTGACGAGGGCGACGCGCAGGCCGCCGCCGACGAGCATCATCACCGGGCGCGGGGCGTCGCCGCCATCGCTGCTGAGTTCGGCGAGGTATTCGGTGTGGCCGGGATGTTTGAAGCCGGCGCGGTAGAGCAGCGCCTTGGCGATGGGATTGGTGACGACGGCCGCCGCCTTGCCGGCGCGGGTGTGTTCGACGGCGAGGCGGATGGATTCGATGACGGATGCGGCGGTGGCCGGGTCGGGCTTGCCGGGCGCGGGGACGGGACCGTCGATGGGGAGGATGGGAAGCGCGTGCTGAAAGGTGGTGAGCGCGTTGCCGGTGTCGGGGATGGTTTCGAGCGGGCCGGCATTGGCGGCGGCGGCCATGACGGCGGGCGGGGCGATGACGTAGAAGGGGCGGCCGCCGGTGGCGCGCGCGTGTTCCCACGCTTTCCACGCGATGATCGGGCCGACCCCGGCGGGGTCGCCCACGGTCATTGCGAGCGGAAGGATCGGCGCCGCCATAAGTCTAGCGGCGGACGATGGTGGCCTCGCGCTTCAGGTCGCGGAGATAACGTTCGGCGACCAGCGCGAGTTCGGCGTTGAACAGGCGGTCGCGGATTTCGTCGCGCGAGGGCAGGTCGGCGTTGCCGGCGCGCGCGTCGCAGACGAAGAACACCATCTTGCCGCCGTCCGGGATGTCCACGATGTCGGTCGACTCGCCGGCGGTTTTGCCTTCCAGCGGCGTGCGGTATTGCGGCGATATCTGCATCAGGCCGATGTCCTTCATCGGCGTGCGGGTGACGCCTTCGACGCCGGCAAGCGCTGTCGGCAGGTCGGTGCAGGCTTTCACGTTGGCGCGCAGCGTATCGAGCTTGGCCGAGGCGCCTTCGCCGCGCACGATGATCTGCTCCATGTCGAGGATGATGGACTTGGCCGCTTCGACGGGATCGCGCTTGCCGGTGAGGGCGATGACGTAGATGCCGCCATCGCTCTGGATCGGCGGAAGGAGAACCGGCGGCTCGGGCGCGGTAAGGACGACCTCGGCGATCTCCGGGCGCATGTCGCCGGGCGAGAGCCAGTTGAGATCGCCGCCGGCGGACGCGGACGGGGCGGCGGAGAATTGCTGGGCGAGGGTCTGGAAATCTGCGCCCTGGTTGACCTGCTGGATGATGGTCGTCGCGCGGGTCATCGCATTTGCGCGCGACTGCTGGTCGGGCGCGTAGAGGAAGATTTCAGCCAGACGGTATTGCGGCTTGTCGAGGCTCGCGCTGATGCGTTCGAGCATTTCGCTGATGCGGCCTTCGGAGACGCGGACCGATTTCAGGTAGCGGCCGCGGATGAGGGCGCCCCAGGCGACCTTGGCCTCTTCCATGTCGCGGAGGTGCTGAAGCGGTACGCCGACTTCGACCAGCATCTGGTCGAACTGGGCGCGCGTGATGCGGAATTCGCGGGCGAGGTCATTGATGTTTTCGTCGAGTTCGGCGTCGGAGATGCGGTCGCCCTTGGTGAGCTTCGTGAACTGCTGAACCTGGATGCGCTCGTCGATCAGGCTTTCGATCGCCTGGTTCTGGATTTCCAGCATGATGTCGTCGCTGGGTTCCTCGGAGAAGCGGACGAGCATCCAGCGCATCCGGTTGCGCACGTCGGACTGGGAAATGACCTTGTCGTTCACCACGGCGACGACGCCATCGATCATCTGACCGCGCGGCGTGGTCGGCTGAGAGGGCGGCTGGGTCTGCTGGGCCACGGCCACCAGGCCAGACGCAGCAACGGACGCCGCCAGTGCGATCGCGAGAAGTCGTTTCATCGGTTACCCCGTACCTGCCGACCGTGAAGCCGGCAAAAGGCAAGAATATGGCCACGTTGAACAGCCTCCGGGGCCGTCCTTACCGGCGCGTATACCGGCTGAATCGGGGAAATGCGAGCCTTCTGCCGCAGCAGCAGGAGCAGGAGCATCAGTTCGTGGTCGCCCCGCCAAGGCCGGTCAGGGCGAAGGTAAACCGGATCGACTCGGAGGGGCCCAGGGTGCGGTCGCGGCCCCCGGAACGCTGGTAGGCGATCTGGAAGAAGGAGCAGTCGTCCTGGTAGCGCACGCCAAGGGTCAGGCGGATGTCCTTGTTCTCGGTGATGTTCCGGGCGTGCTGGACGATGGCGGACCAGTTGTCATCGACAGCGAAGGAGCCTCTCCAGACAAGGCCCTCGTCCTCTGTGCCCAGCGCGTTCTGGGTGACCCGGAAATAGCGGGCGTTGCCGCGGAAACGCCAGAAATTGACGTTGGCGTCGAGATCGACGCGGTTCATGTCGAACTCGTCGTCCATGCGAACGCGCGCGCCGACGTCGACGATGCGGCCCATGTCGGCCCGGACCGAGGCGACGTAGTCGGAATTCTCCTGGTCGAGGTTGGACAGATCGTCGAAGGCGGGGTCCGCGTCCTCGCGCCAGCGGCGGCCGACAACGGTGGACAGTTTGAGGTCGCTGCCGATGTGCGCGGTGGCGCTGAGGCCGATGGCCCCGCGGGCGCCGCCTTCCCACAGGTCGTAATTGGTGACGGCGCTGGGCTTGAACAGGTTGCTCTCGTCCGCCTCGAAGACCAGCGAGTCCTCGTTCGGGATGCCGTCGTCGTTGGCGTCGGGCGTGCCGTAGGCGGCCATGGCGATGGGCTCGATGACGATGTCCATGCCGGGCTGGCGGCTGATCATCGGATAGCTGATCTGCGCGCCGGCAACGCCGAGGAAGCGCGAGACGGTGCGGTCGCCGAGGACGCCGCCATCGTCGAGATAGTAGGCGTCGCCGCGGCCCGAGGCGAAGGGTTCGACCACGACGCCGGGGCCGACGATATATTGCGAACCCCACTCGGCCGACGCTGTGGCGCGGGCGCTGTCGAGCGTGGGCGTGCCGTTGGGCAGTATCGCGACTTCATCGCGGAGCAGGCCGACGGCGGAGAAATCGGTCGCGAGCTGGCCGTTGGCGCCGAAATCGAACACCTTCTGCGTGAAGATGGCCGGGGCGACCTTCGGGATGTTGGCGTCATCGTCGCGGTAGCGCAGGCCCTGGAAGACGAATGTGCCCGCTTCGAAATAGAAATCCTTGTCCTGGCCCGTGAGGTAGAGCTGTGACAGGAGCTGGCGCGGCTGGCTGGCGATGAGGCCGCGCAGATCGTCCTCGCCGTCGATGTCGTAGCGCTGGTCGTAGAGATCGTCGCTCTGGCGCTCGATGCCGAAGCCCCACTGCCAGTCCTTGTTGATGTCGAAGCGGCCGTTGGCGAAGAGGTGACTACGCCACGTCTCGTCGCCGAAGTGCTCGCCGTCGGAGTCGAATTCCTGTTCGTAGGTGAAGCTGCTTTCAGCCTGGATGAAGCCTGAGAAGAAGCGGCGGCGCCAGTCGACCTTCATCAGCGGCGCGACGCCGGTCGAGATCATTGGCGAGATGGTGACGTCTTCGGACGGCGAGATCACCCAGAGGTAGGGCTGCTCGTAGAACGGACCCATCTTCGAGGAGATGCCAGCGTCAGGAACGAGCAGGCCGGAGCGGCGCTCGGAGTTGGGATCCGGGTGGGCGAACCACGGCACATAGAGAACAGGCACGCCGCGCAGTTCGAGCACGGCATCCTGGTAGGAGATCATCTGCTCTTCCTGGTCGAGCGTCGCGCGGCGGGCGCGGAGAGCCCAGGTCGGCTCGTAGCCTTCGTCCTTGCACATCTCGCAGTTGGTGAAGACCACCTGTTCGAGCGAGTTGATTGTCCCGTCCGTGCGGACGGCGGAGGAGGAGGTGACCAGCCCCTTCTTGCCGATGCGGGCGGAGAAGCGTGTGGCGAAACCGTTGCGGAATTCCTCGTCGGCTTCGATTTCGTCGGCGAACTGGACCTCGCCATTGCCCGACATGATCTGGACATTGCCCTGGGCGCGGACAGTCTGGTTTATCTGGTCGTAGACGACGCGGTCAGCTTTCAGCGTGCGGTCGCCCACGCGGATCTCGACATTGCCCGAGGCGGTGACCACGCTTGTGTTGCGGTCTTCCTCGATGATGTCGGCGCGCATGACGACGTCTTGCTCGTCATCGCGGGGGGCGGCGGGAGCGGGCGTCGGGGCGGGCGCCTGTGCGAATGCGGGTGCGCCAACGGCCATGGCGGCCATGGCGACAGAAGCGAGGCAGGTAAGCCGCAACACCATTACACTCCCCTCGCGCACGGTGGCGAGCGACTCCCAGCATCGAACCGATACGCAAAGCATGCCGGGGCGTAAAGCGGGACCCTGAATTTGTGGCAGTGAGGGCACGGGCGCGGCGCGGAAGCAACAGCTGCCTCCGGGTTAGCGGCGTTCGTTGCGCTTAACCGTCCTCGATATGCGCCAGCAGCGCCAGGACCGCGAAAAGCGCGCACAGGGGCGGGCACCATGCGGCGGCCTCGGGGGAGGTCGCGCCCGATGTCGCCATGCCGGAGGCCAGCCGCGTTACAAAGTAGAGAAGGAACCCGGCCAGCGCGCCGGCGCCGATCAGCTGGGACAGGCCGCCCGACCGCGCAAGGCGCAGGCAGACCACGGCGCCGATGAGCGCCATCGCCAGCATCAGGGCCGGGGTGGCGAGCAATGTATGGTATTTGAGCGCGTATTCGCCGATCTGCATCCCGGCTGCCTCGCCCGCCTTGATGAAGGCGGGCAGTTCCCAGAACGGAATGGTCTTGGACGAAGCGAAGCGCGAGAGCAGCGTGTCGCCGCTGAGATTGGTGGGGAGGGCGAGATCCTCGATCCGGTTCACTTCGCCTCCCACGCGATTCTCGACGACGCCGGTGAGCTGCCAGAAACCCGACCTCAGTTCGGCGCGCTGTGCGTCGATGCGGTGGGTGAACTCGCGGTCATCCGGGCCGAGGGCGCCGGGGCGGAAGAACCAGAAGGTGACGTTCTCAAGGGCCTGGCCGCGCCCGATAATGGTGCGGCCGTGGATGATGGCCTGCGCGTTTTCGAGGCCGGGAATGTCCTGCGCGTCTGCGGTTTCGCCGTCCGTGGCGGCGCCGGCGAGGAGGTCGCCCTGGCTTAGCCAGACGCCCTGGGCCGATGGGCGCCCGCCGCCGGTGAGACGTTCGCGAGTCGACTCGAAACTTTCGTTGAGGCGCGTGGCGAGTGGGTCCAGCGCGGTGACCATGAGCGTGCCGAGGATGAGGGCCAGCACCATCACCGGGCCAAGGAAGCGCCAGCCCGAAACGCCGGCGGCGCGGACGGCGGGGAGTTCGCTGCGGCGGCTGAGCTGCGAATAGGTGAGGATCGCGCTGATCAGCATGGCGAAAGGAAGCGTTTCGAGGATCAGGCCCGGCGTCTTCATCATGGTGAGCGTGAAGGCGGTCTGGATCGTGATCTGCGTGCGCGAGCCGACGGTGCGCATCTGCTCGACCACATCGACCAGCACGATGGCGAGCACGATGATGCCGAGCGTCATCGCCAGCGACATGACGCAACGCATGAAGATGTAGCGCTGGATCTTGCCTGCGATCACCATCTCAGGCGGCCCTCAGCTTGCGGCGGCCGGTCTTTGCCAGCAGGGCCCGCCGTTTCATCGCGGGCACCAGGAAGTAGAAGACCGACACAAGCGCGATCACGAACGATGGCAGCACGTACTGGACGACGTTGAGTTCGGGATCATCGCCCGCCGCGGACGTGGCCGCAAAGGAGGCGAGCAGGAGCATCAGGGCTCCCCCGGATGCGATGGCGATGCGCTTGGCGTAGCCGCGGCGGCTGAAATCCCCGCCCAGCACGGCGAAGATGGCGAGCATGGCCATCGCGATGTTCAGCAACGGGGCCGACATCCGCGAATGGCCCTCGGCGAGCAGCATGTCTGCGTTGCGGTTGTCGTAGTGGTTGGTCATGTCGGGATAGAAGAGTTCCGGCAGGTAGCGGTCGGACTCTTCCAGGATCACGGCCTTCTGGTCGTCGATGAATCCGCCGAGTTCCAGCGGCGACTGCTGAAAGGTCAGAGATTCGAGCGCGCCGTTGGGGCGGACGGTCTGGCGCTGGCCGTCATTCAGCACGAGCGCTGGCTTGCCCTCGATCTCCGAGATGAAGGCGGATTTGGCGATGTAGGTGACTTCGGCGTTGGGGTTGCGGGCGTCGCTGGCGACCAGGAAGCGGATCTGCGGACCATCGACCTCGCCGGCATAGGTGGTGAGGCCGTCCTGGTGGGAGATGAACATGCCCTGCCGGACGAGCGAGGAGGCGAGATCGGTTGCCGCAGCGGTCATGGTTTCTCGGAGTTCCCGCGAGGCGGTGGGCTGGACCCAGAGATTGAGGCCAAGATGCAGGATCGCCGCGAGGGCAGCCAGCCGCAGGACGGGCGAGGCCACCTGCCAGTTCGACATGCCGGAGGCCTGGCCGACGACGACCTCATTGTCGCGGTGGGCCACGTTGAGGGCCGCCGCCGTGGCGATGAAAAGGGCTATCGGCATCAGGAGGGCGATGATCCGGGGCGTCGCCAGCAGGGACACCCACAGGAAGGTAATCATCGACTGCCGGTTCTGGACGATCGTGTCCTCGATCTGGCTGAGGCCTTGCGTAAGCAGGGCGATAAGAGCAAGACCGCCAACAATGGCGATCAGGGTTCTCAACACGTTACGGAAAAGATAGCGTTGAAACCCTGACATCCGAAAACCCGACGGCGGCGCTCCCCGCCCGCGACAGGGCCGGTTGCGGCCCGGACCAGTGCTAGCGACGTCCGGGGCATACGTCGATGACCAACTGTAGTGAATAGTCAGGACCGAATTATCCCCATGCAGATCAAGTTTTCCGCCGAGCCCGCTGGTGATGCGATTGCCTATCTGGCTTACGAGGCCGACAAGGGCCCGGAACTCGCGGCGGCCCCCGAGGGGGGCGAAGCGGCGATCCGCCGCGCGGTGGGCGCAGGCCCGTTCAAGGGCGGCGTCGGGCAGGTGATCGAGATCCTGGCCCCGGACTGGAGCGATGCGGCGCGGGTTCTGGTGGTCGGCGTCGGCCGGAAAACCTCGGTGAACGAGCTGAACTGGCAGAAGGCTGCGGCCTCGCTGGTGAAGCGCGTGCTGACGAGCGGTGCGAAGTCGCTGGCGATCGTGGGCGCCCCGGACCGGGGCGTGGCGGCAAATCTTGCGTTCGGGGCGCGGCTGGCGGCCTACCGCTTCGACAACTACCGGCTGAACCTGAAGCCCGAGAAGAAGCCGACGCTGGCGAGCATTTCGGTGGTGACGGATTCGGCGGCGGGCGCGCGGTCCGACTATGCCTCCTTGTCGGCCAAGGCTGAGGGCGTGGAGTTGGCGCGCAACTTCGTCAGCGAGCCGCCGAACGTGCTGCACCCGGAAAGCTACGCGCAGCGGATTCAGGAACTGTCCGAACTGGGCCTCGAGATCGACGTGCTGGACGTGCCGGCGATGACCAAGCTGGGCATGAGTTCGCTGCTGGGCGTAGGCCAGGGTTCGGTGCGCGGCTCGCGCGTAGTCGTGATGAAGTGGATGGGCTCGAAGGACAAGAAGTCGGCCCCGCTCGCCCTGATCGGCAAGGGCGTGACGTTCGACACCGGCGGCATCTCGCTGAAGCCGGGGCCGGGCATGCAGGACATGAAGGGCGACATGGGCGGCTCGGCCGCTGTCGTCGGCGCGATGGCCGCGATCGCCAAGCGCAAGGCCAAGGCCAACGTGGTCGGCGTTGTCGGCCTCGTCGAGAACATGCCGGACGGCAATGCGCAGCGGCCGGGCGACATCGTGAAAGCCGCCGCCGGCAAGACGATCGAGATCCAGAACACGGACGCGGAAGGCCGTCTCGTCCTGTGTGACGTGCTCTGGTATGCGCAGAAGAAGTTCAACCCGAAAGCCATGGTGGACCTCGCCACGCTGACGGGGGCGATCATCGTCTCGCTCGGCAACGAGCATGCGGGACTGTTCTCGAACAGCGACGACCTGTCGGCCAGGCTGACGGCGGCGGGCAAGGCCGAGGGCGAGCCTGTGTGGCGCCTGCCGCTCGGCGCGGGCTACGACAAGCAGATCGACTCGGAAGTCGCCGACATGCGCAACATCGGCAATGCGGGCAATGCAGGCTCGATCACGGCGGCGCAGTTCCTGCAGCGCTTTGTCGATGATGGCCGCGCGTGGGCGCACCTCGATATCGCGGGCACGGCCTGGAAGCCGGGCAATGACAATCCGCTGGAACCGACCTGGGCGACCGGCTGGGGCGTGCGTATCCTCGACCGGCTGGTCGCCGACAATTACGAGGACTAGGCGACATGGCGGCGGCCCAGGCGCCCGGCGCGGAGTGGTGGTTCTACCACATCGAGCAGGGCTCGGTTGACGCCGCCATCGCGCCGCTCATCGAGAAATGCCTGGAGCGCAAATGGCGCGTGGTGGTCGCCGGGCGGGAAGAAACCGTCGAGCGGCTGGATCGCGCGCTGTGGACGTGGCGGGATGACAGCTTCATACCGCATGGCCGCGCGCGGGCGGACGCGGAGAAGCATCCTGTGCTGCTGTCGACGGAGGCGGTTCCCGCGAACGGCGCGAAGGTCGCCGTGTTGCTGGATGGGGCCGATGCTGACGCGGGCTTGTTCGAGCGCGTGATGGTGGTGTTCGACGGCGATGACGAGACTGCGCGCGCCAAGGCGCGCCAGCAGTTCAAGGCCGCGGCGGATGCGGGCGCACCGGCGCGCTATTTCCAGCAGAAGCGCGGTGGATGGGAAGAGTTCAAGCGAGAGCAGGCCGGACCTGCCAACTCTTCGCAGTAGCGAATTGACGCTTCGGCGGGGCGCATCCGGGCGGCGATCTCGCAAAGGCGACCACCGCCGCCGGCGTGCTAATCCGCCGTCGCCGCCACGTTGCCGCGGATGATCTGGGCGAGGGGGCCTTTGAGGTCGGCAAGAGCCTGGCGCATGGATTCGTAGCCGGACGCGACCGCACGCTCGTATTCCTTCCAGTCGCGCAGTTCGACGCCTTTCATCTCGGGGGTGATGAGGATGTCGGTGAGGTTGCGGTGCTGGTTGGGATTGATGCTGACGGTGGCGGCGCGCATCAGCAGGTTGGCGATGGGCGGGGCTTGCCTGAAGCCGTGGCGGAGGGTCCAGCCGAGGAAGCCGGGCGGGTTGATGAAGTCGTCGGCGGACAGCGCTTCGGGCGCGACGGCTACATCGACGCCGATGATGCGGCCACGGTGGGTTTCGCGCATCACGTCGACGGGGAAGTTGTTCAGGACGGCGCCATCGACCAGCACCTGCTTCTCGGACACCACGGGCGGCAGGATGCCCGGAAGCGAGATGGAGGCGCGCAGCGCATCGCGCAGCAGGCCGCTGTCATGCACCTGGAATGAGCCCTGTGTGAGGTTTGTCGAAACGGCGAAGAAGGGAAGCCCGAGATCCTCGATGAGGAGATCGCCGAAATGTTCCTTGAGGCGGGCATCGACCCTGTGGCCCTTCACGAGCCCGACGACGGGCAGGCGATAGTCCGATAGCGGATTGCTCTCGACGAAAGCCTTGCGGATGCGCTGGTCCATCTCGGCGTCGTCCCAGCCTGCGGCGAGGCCGGCGGCGACGATGGCGCCCATGGACGAGCCGCCGACGAAGTCGATGGGGCATGAGGCTTCGCGCAGCGCCCTGATGACGCCGATATGGGCGTAGGCGCGCGCGCCGCCGCCGGACAGGACCAGGCCGACCGATTTGCCCGACATGGTGCGCGCGAGGCGGCGGCAGTCGTCCTGGTCGAGGCCGTCCCAGTGGAAGACGCGCGCGGCTTCCGTGGCGTATTTCCATTCGAGCGTCGACGTCGCACGGCGCTCGTCGTCGTGGTGGATCAGCACGAGATCGACAAGGCGGAACTGGCGGGCGGGCGATTGGTCCTCGGGCAGCAGCGGCACGGAGGGGCGCGCATCGGCGCGGGCGAGCACCCACATGCGGTCGGCATGGCGCTGGGTCATCTTGAACCAGGGCGTGTTGCCGATGGCGCCGAGAAGCAGAACGATGTCGTTGCGGTTCTCAAGCTCGTCGAAATAGGCGGCCGGCATGCCGACGGCTTCCTCGCCGACGGTGGCGACACGCAGGCCCATCGCTTTGAGTTCGTCCGTGAGGATCGTCGCGCGCAGCTTGAGATCGATGGTCGGCGACGTGGTGAGGAGGGCGAAGACCTTGGGCTCGGCGGAGCGTCCGGTTTTCTTCCGGGCCTGGCGCATGCGCAGCATGATGACGCGGGTGAGCCGTTCGAGGATCTGCGGATCGGAGCGGGCCAGCTGCATGAAGCTGTGGCGCGACATGGACAGGAGTTCGGTATCGCGCAGGGCGTAGACGGCGTGTTCGTGCGGCTCGCCTGCGATCATCGACATTTCGCCGACAGGCTCGCCCGCGCGGATGTGGCCGACCAGCTCCGTCTTGCCGCTGGGCGCAATGCGGAATGCGCCGAGGGAGCCGGAGAGGACGAAATAGATCTGGTCTGACGGGTCGCCGGGGCCAAAAAGCTGCCAGCCGCCGGGGAGGCCGAAATAGCGGGTCTCTTCCTCGGCGGCCTTCAGCGCGCGCGGGGGCGCATCCCTGAGGAAGGGCACCGATTTGAGCGTGGGGGCAAGGGGATCGGTATCCGCCCTTGTCCGGTTCTTGGTCTTCAAGCCCATGGCAGTCGCACCCGGCCCGATTTGTTCATCCGCTCCGGGCCGCAGACTAGCCCAGAACCTTGAAAGAAAGGTTGGAGAAGCTGCAGCTGGGTCAGTCGCAGCTTGCCACAGGGGCTCCCGGCGACATTAATGCCCGGAATCGGCATCAGTTCACGAGACCACATGGCGCGCCTCAATTCTCAGGTAAGTGCTTCCACCGAGCGCTTTCAAGGCAATGCTGCAGCAATGCGGCGGCTGATCGACGAGTTGCGCGAGAAGACGGCCAAGGCGGCCCTCGGCGGGCCGGAAAGTTCGCGGACGCGGCATGCCGGGCGCGGGAAACTGCTGCCGCGGGAACGGGTGGAGCAGCTGGTTGATCCAGCCTCGCCGTTTCTGGAGCTGTCGCCGCTGGCGGCCGAAGGCATGTATGACGGCGAGGCGCCGGGCGCGGGCGTCATCACCGGAATTGGCCGGGTGGCGGGGCGCGAATGCGTGATCGTGTGCAACGACGCCACGGTGAAGGGCGGAGCGTATTTCCCGATCACGGTGAAGAAGCACCTGCGCGCGCAGGAAGTGGCGATCGAGAACAACCTGCCGTGCGTTTATCTGGTGGATTCAGGCGGGGCGAACCTGCCGCACCAGTCGGAAGTGTTTCCCGACCGGGAGCATTTCGGTCGTATCTTCTACAATCAGGCCAATATGAGCGCGCGGGGCATTCCGCAGGTCGCCGCTGTGATGGGCAGCTGCACGGCGGGCGGCGCGTACGTTCCCGCCATGTCGGATGAGACGGTGATCGTGCGCAAGCAGGGGACGATTTTCCTCGGCGGCCCGCCGCTGGTGAAGGCGGCAACGGGCGAGGTGATCTCGGCGGAGGATCTGGGCGGGGCGGATGTTCACGCGCGCCGGTCTGGCGTGGCTGACCACTATGCCGCGAACGATGCCCATGCGCTGCAGATGATCCGGGACATCGTGAAGAACTTCAACCGGCCCAAGCGGATTGCGCTCGACACCATCGCCTCGCGCGAGCCGGCGTATGATATTGGCGAGCTTGACGGCATCATCCCGCAGGATGTGCGCGAGCCGTATGACGTGCGCGAAGTGATTGCGCGGCTGGTGGACGGGTCGGAGTTCGACGAGTTCAAGAAGCTGTATGGCGAAACGCTGGTGACGGGGTTTGCGCACCTGCACGGCATGCCGATCGGCATCGTCGCCAACAATGGCATCCTGTTTTCGGAAAGCGCGCAGAAGGCGGCGCATTTCATCCAGCTGTGCGACCAGCGCGGCATTCCGCTGGTGTTCCTGCAGAACATCACGGGCTTCATGGTCGGCTCGAAATACGAGACGGGCGGCATCGCCAAGGACGGCGCGAAGATGGTGACTGCGGTGGCGACCGCGCGGGTGCCGAAATTCACGGTTGTGATCGGTGGCTCTTACGGCGCCGGCAATTACGGCATGTGCGGCCGCGCCTATTCCCCGCGTTTCCTGTTCATGTGGCCGAATGCGCGCATCAGCGTGATGGGCGGCGAACAGGCGGCGAGCGTGCTGGCGACCGTCAAGCGCGATGCGATGGAGGCCAAAGGGCAATCGTGGGCGGCGGAAGAGGAAGCGAAGTTCAAGGCGCCGATCCGCGATCTCTACGAGCGCGAGGGCTCGCCCTACTTCTCGACCGCGCGGCTGTGGGACGATGGCATCATCGCGCCGAGCGACACGCGGCGCGTGCTGGGGCTCGCGCTGTCGGCGTCGCTGAACGCGCCGCACGGGCGGCCTGCGGACCGCGAGACGGGGTTTGGCGTTTTCAGGATGTAGCGATTGTGGGAAGCACGCCCTCGTCCTTCGAGACGATCGCCGCGCGAATATCCCGCGGTTCTTGCGCCGTGCCTGCGATCCCTCAGGATGAGAGCTTTTCAAAGGACGTGTTTGTGGAAAGGCCTCGTCCTGAGGGATTGCCCTTCGACGCCGCCTGCGGCGTCGCTCAGGGTAAACTGAGCAATCGTCTCGAAGGATGGAAGGCCGTGCTCACCGGCGGAGCAGCGGGCAGATGAACTCCGATGCCCTCAACGCGCTCGACCGGGCCATCGCCATCGCGCGCGAGCGTGCGGCGGGGCGGGTTCCGGTTGTAGGCGTCGCCGGCTCCCAAGGCTCCGGCAAGACCACGCTGGTGGCGGCCTATGCGGCGGCGCACCGCGATGCGGCACATTTCTCGCTCGATGACGTCTATCTGCCGGCAAGCTACCGCCGCCTGATCGCACAGAGTGTGCATCCGTTGTTCGCGACGCGCGGACCGCCGGGAACGCACAATCTGCTGCAGTTCAACGAGACGCTGGACGAGTTGCAGGAGGCGGGCGCCGGGGCGCAGACTTTCCTGCCTGCGTTCGACAAGGTGACGGACAATCCGGTGCATGTGTCGCGGCGGCCCGTGTTTCGCGGCAAGCCGTCGGTGATCCTCGTGGATGGCTGGTGTCTTGGCGCGTTGGCGCAGGCTGAGGGCGAGCTTGCGGCGCCGGTGAACGCGCTGGAGGCGGCCGAGGACAAGGACGGCGTGTGGCGGCGAGAGGTCAACGAGAATCTTGCCGGCGCGTATCGGCTGGCGTTCGGGCGGCTGAATGCGATTGTCGCCCTGCAGGCGCCTTCGTTTGCGATCATTCAGGAATGGCGCTGCGAGCAGGAGGCGGGGCTGCTGGGCCGCGACCTGACGGAGGCGGACCGCGCGCGCGTCGCCCGCTTCGTCCAGCATTTCGAGCGGATCACGCGGCACATGATGGCCGGCGGACGCCGGGCCGATATCGAGGTGCAACTCGATGACGAGCGGAATGTGATCGAGGTGCGGCGCGTCGCGGAATAACCGGGCAACCGGCGTTTCACTCCGCACGAAGTTGTTCTAGATCATTGGGACAAAGGAGTCTTCCCATGGCTTACGAACACATCCTGCTCGACGTTTCGCCCGAGGGCACGGCGGTTCTGACGCTGAACCGGCCCGCCAAGCGCAATGCGTTCAATGCCGAGGTGATCGCCGAGTTGACGGATGCGTTCGAGACGCTGTCGAAGAATCCGGGGTGCAGGCTTCTGCTGGTGCGCGGGAACGGGCCGGTGTTCTCGGCGGGCGCCGATCTCGAATGGATGAAGGCGGCTTCGCACTATTCCGAGCGCGAGAACGAGGATGATGCGGTCGCCATGGCGGAGATGCTGCGCCGCCTGTTCGAGCTGCCGCAGATAACGATCGCGCTGCTGCATGGCGCGGCGATGGCGGGCGCGTGCGGGATTGCGGCGGCGTGCGACATCGCGATTGCGCGGAATGGCACGGTCTTCTCGTTCTCGGAAGTGAAGCTGGGGATCATTCCGGCGACGATCTCGCCCTACATCATCAACGCCATCGGACCGCGTTGGGCGCGCGCCCTTTTTGTTACGGCGGAGCGGTTCGAGGCGACGTTTGCGGAGAAGATCGGCCTGATCCATCACGAGGTCGAGGATGAGATGGCGATGGAAAAGCTGGTCGAGCATTATGCGGACCTCGCCTATGCCGCATCGCCGGCGGCGGTGGCGGATACCAAGGAGTTGGTGTCGCGCGTGACGGGCGAGGAGATCGATGCGAGCCTTGGCCGCATGACGGCCAAGCGCCTGGCGCATCGGCGGGTGAGCGAGCAGGGCAAGGAGGGGCTCGCGGCCTTCCTCGAGAAGCGCAAGCCGAACTGGTCGCGATAGCGTTTTAGTGGGGGCTTTCTGGCGTCTCGTCATTCGCGCCTGCGGTTGGGATGACAAGCGTCGGGGGTGGGTGACCTGTGGTCGAAGGGTCTCGCAGGCTCAAACTCGAAAGCTGGCTCCACGCGCGCCGGGAGGCGTGGCGCGCAGCCTTCGTGCGCGGGCGGTTCACCGGCTTCCTGTTCGAGTTCGTCTCATTCGGCGTGAAGCAGGCTTGGGCCTGTCTGTTTGGCGGGCTGATGCTGGCTCTGCTGCTGGCGACGTTCCTGTTCTATCCAGCGGATGCCGCGCTGCCGCGTTACGATTTCCTGACGCTGGCGGCGCTGGGCATTCAGGCTGCGATGCTGGCGACGAAACTGGAGACGTGGGAGGAGGCGCGAGTCATATTCGCCTTCCATGTCGTCGGCACGATCATGGAGCTGTTCAAGACTGCGGCGGGGTCGTGGCTCTATCCCGAGCCGGCGTTTCTCAAGATCGGCGATGTGCCGCTGTTCTCCGGCTTCATGTATGCGGCGGTGGGCAGTTTCATCGCGCGCAGCTGGCGGATCATGGATTTCCGCTTCGTGCGCTTCCCGCCGATCTGGATGCAAGTCGTGCTGGCCGTGGCGGTTTATGTGAACTTCTTTACGCATCACTGGCTGCCGGACATTCGCCTCGGACTCTTTGTGGCGAGCGCGCTGATCTATGGCCGGTGTGTGCTGTACTATCGGCCTGACAGACAAGAGCGGTGGATGCCGCTTCTCGTGGGGCTTGTGCTGGTGGCGGTGTTCATCTGGTTTGCGGAGAATCTGGGCACGTTTGCGCGGGCATGGGTCTATCCGGGGCAGGAAGATGGCTGGCATCCCGTGTCGCTGGAAAAGCTGGGGTCGTGGTATCTGCTGATGTTGATCAGCTTCGTGCTGGTGGCGAGCGTGCATGAGCTTCCGGGCAGGCGGCGCAATGAGCCTGGCGATTCGGACGCGCCGCAGCGTTAATCGGGGCAGGCCGTGCCCCGATTTATGTTGGCGGTGATCTTCCCCGCAGCCGTGGCTTCTTCTAGCGTCCGCCCATGTTCTCATCGATCCTCATCGCCAATCGCGGCGAAATCTCCCGGCGCATCATGCGGACCGCCAGCCGGATGGGGCTGCGCACGGTTGCGGTCTATTCGGACGCCGACGCAGGCGCGGCCTTCACGCGCGAGGCGGACGAGGCCGTGTGGATCGGGGCGGCGCCGGCCGCCGAAAGTTATCTGCGCGGTGATCGCATCATCGAGGCGGCGCTGGATGCCGGGGCCGAGGCGATCCATCCCGGTTACGGTTTCCTGTCGGAGAATGCCGGCTTTGCCGAAGCCGTCGTGAAGGCGGGGCTGACCTGGGTGGGGCCGCCCCCTGAGGCGATCCGCGCAATGGGCCTCAAGGATGCGGCCAAGGCGCTGATGGAGAAGCACGGCGTTCCAGTGACACCCGGCTATCACGGCGATGACCAGAGCCTGAAGACGCTGAAGGCGGCGGCGAAGCGGATCGGCTATCCGGTTCTGATCAAGGCGATTGCCGGCGGCGGCGGGCGCGGGATGCGCAAGGTGGACGCCGACGCTGATTTCGAGGCGGCGCTGGTGAGTGCGCAGCGCGAGGCCAAGGCGAGCTTTGGCGACGAGCGCGTGCTGGTCGAGAAGTTCGTCGAGAATCCGCGCCATATCGAGGTGCAGGTGTTTGGCGACAGCCACGGCAACTACATCCATCTGTTCGAGCGCGATTGTTCGCTGCAGCGGCGCCGTCAGAAGGTGATCGAGGAAGCGCCTGCTCCCGGCATGACCGAAGAGGTGCGCGCGGCAATGACGAGCGCGGCGATCCTGGCGGCGAAGGCTGTAGGTTATCGCAATGCGGGGACCGTCGAGTTCATCGTGGATGGATCGGGCGCGCTGCGGCCGGATGGCTTCTGGTTCATGGAGATGAACACGCGGCTGCAGGTGGAGCATCCGGTGACCGAGTTGATCACAGGGCTCGATCTGGTGGAGCTGCAGCTTGTGGTGGCGGCGGGCGGGCATCTGCCGGATCAGTCGGAGATCGAGCTTTACGGCCATGCTGTGGAAGGCCGGCTGTGCGCGGAAGATCCGGCGCGCGGCTTCCTGCCTTCGTCGGGCAAGCTTGAAGTGTTCGACCTGTCGGCGTTCAGCGCAGGCGAGGAGGGCGGGGCTGTGACCCTGCGGCTCGATAGCGCGGTGGACGAGGGCGACGTGGTTCCCGCGACCTATGACAGCATGATCGCCAAGGCGATTGCACACGCGCCGACGCGCGATGAGGCGCTGGATGCGCTGGCGCAGGGATTGCGCGAGGCCGAGGTGTGGCCGGTGTCGACCAATGCGGCGCTGCTGGCGAACCTGCTCGACAATGAGGAGTTCCGCGAGGGCGTGGCGACCACCAACCTCGTTGAAGCGAATATCGCCGAACTGGCCGAGGTGGATCAGGCCGAGCTGTCTGACATGCTGGTTCTTGGCGCGGCCGGTATGGGGGCGCTTGCTACCTCGGGGCGCGATCCGTGGAGCCAGGCGGATGGATTCCGCATCAATGGCGCGGCGCGGGCGTCCTTCCTGTTCGAGGTAGGCGGGACGAGCCATACGGTCGTGCTGTCGCCCAACGCGAGCGGGCAGGCGCGGGCGATTGTCGATGGCGCGTCGCTGGAGCTTGATGTCGATGCCGCGCCGCTGCCGGATGGCGTGCTGGTGTCGGGCGCGATTGACGGGGTCGATGCGTTGGGCGTGGTGCGTGATCTGCGCGATGGTCCGGTGGTGTTCTCGCGTGGCCGCGCCATGACGCTGCGCCGGCCGGACTACACGCACGCCATCGAAGGACTGGCGGGCGGCGACGATGTGCGCGCGCCGATGCCGGGCAAGATTCTCGATGTGAAGGCGACCGTGGGGCAGGCGGTGAAGCGCGGCGATGCGCTGGTCGTCATGGAAGCCATGAAGATGGAGCACACGCTGACGGCCCCGCGCGACGGCGTTGTCGCCGAGGTCGGCGCGGCGTCGGGCGTGCAGACCGTGGAGGGCGCTGTGCTGGTGAAGCTGGAGCCCGTGGCGGAGTAGCTTCGGCGTCTGGCAAGGCGCCAGGGCCCGCGTCCGTTCAGGCAGGATCGTGCGTCTGGAAGCCAAAATCATGGCTTTCTTGATGCACATTGACCTTGCGCGGGGACCCGCGTAGAAGGCCCGACCATGCAACGTTCGTTTTTCAAGCGCTACTGGAAGACCATTACCCCTGCGGGGCTGATGGCGCGCTTGGCTGTGACGAACTAGCCAGAAGCCCGCCGACCAGCCCCGCCGGAAACCGGATGGGGCAGAGATCGCCCCGTCTCCCGGCTCAAGAGGAGACTACCCCGTGACGCACTCTAGCCAGGCTTTGGCCGTTGAGACCGCAGAGCGTGGCGCCGGCGTTGGCGTTGGCTCGAAGACGGTTGCCGTGGTCGGCGCGACCGGCGCCGTGGGCGCCGAAATGCTGCGCTGCCTGGAGGAGTCGAGCTATCCGGCGGGCACGCTTAGGGCGTTCGCGTCCGAGCGGTCTGCGGGCAAGCGGTTCAAGTTCCGCGGCAAGGATGTCGAGATGCAGGTGCTGACGGACGATGCGTTCGTCGGCTGCGACGTGGTGTTGTTCGCGTCCGAGAGCGATATCTCGAAACAGTATGTTCCCATCGCGACGGCGGCTGGCGCCTATGCCGTCGATAACTCGTCGGCGTTTCGCATGGATGGATCGGTGCCGCTGGTTGTGCCCGAAGTGAATGGCGAGCTGATCACACCGGCGCAGAAGGTCTATGCAAACCCCAACTGCGTGGCCGCGATCATGGTTATGGCGCTGTGGCCCCTGCACAAGGCGGGCAAGCTGAAGCGTGTGATTGCCTCGACCTACCAGTCGGCCTCGGGCGCGGGGCGGCCCGCGATGGACGAGCTGGAGGAGTCGACGCGCGCTTATCTCAAAGGCGAAGCGTATGAGCCGAAGGTCCTGCCGCATCCGTATGCGTTCAACCTGTTCAGCCACAACACGTCGATCGGCGAAGACGGCTATAACGGCGAGGAGCAGAAGGTTGTCGCCGAGTTGCGCAAGATCATGGGCCTGCCGGAGCTTCGCATTGGCGTGACGTGCGTGCGCGTGCCCATTCTGCGGGCGCACTCGATGGCGATCACGGCGGAGTTTGCGGACAAGGTGTCGGTCGATGCGGCGCGTGCGCTGCTGTCGAAGGCACCGGGCGTGAAGGTTGTGGACGACCGCGTGCGCAACCATTTCCCGATGCCGATCGAGAGCGGCGGACAGAACGATGTGCTGGTCGGCCGCATCCGCGAGGATATCTCGGACCCCACCGGACATTCGCTGGCGTTGTTCATCTCGGGCGACCAGCTGCTGAAGGGCGCGGCCCTGAATGCGGTGCAGATTGCCGAGCGTCTCGTCTAGGTTTTCGCGTGTTGAGTGTGTGTGATGAGCAGTGACCGTATTGATGCTGGCTTCGGCGACGTGCTTGATCGCGCCGGTAGTCTTGGAGGCGGCGGAATGAGCCCTTCGGATGGATCGACCGCTGCGGGCGGCTGGTCGCCTTCTTCCTGGCGGAAGAAGAATGCACTGCACATTCCGACGGACTATCCCGATCCGGCAAAGCTGGCGGCGGTGGAGCGGCAACTGGCGACATATCCGCCGCTGGTTTTCGCGGGCGAGGCGCGCACGCTGACGCAGAAGCTGGGCGACGTGGCCGAGGGCCGGGCTTTCCTGCTGCAGGGCGGGGATTGCGCGGAAAGCTTCAAGGAGTTCCATCCGAACAACATCCGCGACACGTTCCGCCTCATCCTGCAGATGGCTGTGGTGCTTACCTTCGCGGGCAAGAAGTCTGTCGTGAAGGTCGGGCGCATCGCCGGGCAGTTCGCCAAGCCGCGTTCGGCGCCCACGGAGACGATCGATGGCGTGACGCTGCCGAGCTATCGCGGCGATAATATCAACGGGATGGAATTCACGCCGGAAGCGCGCATTCCCGATCCGCAGCGTCTGCTGCAGGCGTATCTGCAGTCGGCGGCGACGCTGAACCTGCTGCGGGCGTTCGCGCAGGGCGGTTATGCGAGCCTCGATAACATTCACCGTTGGATGCTGGGGTTCGTGGAGCGTTCGCCCACCGCAGACCGCTACAAGGCAATGGCGGCGCGGATCACGGACGCGATGGAGTTCATGCAGTCGTGCGGGATCACGCCGGAGACGACGCCTGCGCTCAAGCAGACAGACTTCTACACCAGCCACGAGGCGCTGCTGCTCGGCTATGAGCAGGCGATGACGCGGGAGGACTCCACGCATCCGGGCGAGTTCTACGATACCTCCGCGCACATGATCTGGATCGGCGACCGCACGCGCCAGCCCGATGGCGCTCACGTTGAGTTCTGCCGGGGCGTGAGGAATCCGATCGGCATGAAGTGCGGGCCGTCGCTGGCGCCCGACGACATGCTGCGCCTGATCGACATTCTGAACCCGGACAACATTCCGGGCCGCCTGACGCTGATCGCGCGCTTCGGATCGGACAAGGTGACCGAGGGCCTGCCGAAGCTGGTGAAGGCGGTGCAGAAGAGCGGCGCGAAAGTCGTGTGGTCGTCGGACCCGATGCACGGCAATGTCGAGAAGACCAACACCGGCTACAAGACGCGACCGTTCGAGCGTATTCTTGGCGAGGTGAAAGACTTCATCGATGTCGTGGAAGGCGAGGGCGCGCATGCGGGCGGCATCCACCTCGAAATGACCGGACAGGATGTGACCGAGTGCACGGGCGGCGGCCGCGAGATCACGGCGCTGGACCTGCAGGACCGCTATCACACACATTGCGATCCGCGCCTCAACAACGAACAGGCGCTGGATCTCGCGTTCCTCGTAGCCGAGAAGCTGGCGGGGAAGCAATAAAAGGAAGGCGCGATGCGCTGGGCCGGCGGAACGGGATCGGTAGCGCTGTTGCTGGCGGCGGCCGCGTGCAACCAGGAGCCGGCCGCGACGCTGAGTGAGGTCCCTGCGCAATTCGTGGGCGTGTGGGATGCTAGCCTTGCCGACTGCGAAGCGGGCGGCGGGGCGCTGTCGGTGAGCGTCGCCCCTGCCGAGATCCGGTTTCCAGACAGCCGTCTTGCCGTCACGGGTGTTGCGCCCGATGGCGATAGCGCGGCGCGTGTTTCCGGTCATTTCAGCGGGCCTGGCGCCGAATGGGACGGGTCGGTGAGGCTGGAGCTGGGCGGTGGCATGCTCAGCATCGTGAACGGGATGCCCGTGGTTCCGCGTGTGAAGTGTCCGTAACGCACTGACGCCCGCGGTGGACTTGGATGGCGGGCGCGCGTAATTTTCGGCACAGGCTTGGGACCGGGCTTCGGAGCGCCGTCATGATTCGCATTCTGCCCGGCACTATGCTGGCGCTTGGCTTTGCCGCCTGTGCGACCACGCCGGGCGGATCGCCCGCGACGCAGATCCTGGGCAAATGGACCTGCGCGACGACGACAGAGGGCATGGCCGTCGCGGGCGTGTTTGATTACAGCGCGGATGGCGGCGTCCGGGCCGATGCGAAGATGGATGCCGACGTGCAGAACATGGACGTCAGCATCACGGGCGACATTGTGGGGACGTGGGAGTTCCTGCCCGATGGCAGGCTGAAGGAAACCATCACATCGCTGACCGTGAAGTCGGCCAATATGGGCGGGCAGGCCGCGCCGCCATCCCTGATCCCCACGATGATCCAGCCAATGGTGGATCAGTCGGTGGTGGGGCAGACCTCGACATCGACGGTCGCGTTCACGGCGGACACGTTCGTATCGACCGATGAAGATGGCGTCGCCACCGACTGCAAGCGCTAAGGCCGGCTTTCGGCGCTCTCACCAACAACCGAGGATGTATTCCATGCGCGCTCTGGTTTTCACTGTTGCCTCGCTCGTTCTGTTGGCGCCGGCCGCTCGGGCGCAGACGCCTGCACAGCTTCTGGTCGGAGCCTGGCAGTGCTCCGCGCCGGTTGGCGAAATGGTCTCTTCCGGCGCCCTGGTTTACAATGCCGACGGAACTTCGACTTTCGACCAGACGGTTTCAGGCCCGGTCGACGGCGCGGAGATGATGGTCCGCATTGTCGGCAAGGCGACCTGGACCATTGAGGCGGATGGCAAGCTCACGGATCGAATCCAGGAAGCGGAAGCTGTCGAAGGGACGATCGGCGACCAGCCCTTGTCGGCGCGCATTCTTGCTGCGTTTGAGGAAGAGCTTCTGGCCAACGGTGTTTCGTCCTCCGATTTCACCGTGAGCCAGACCGATCTGCATATTTCCGATGGTGCAGGCGGCGGCAGTACCTGCAAGCGCTGAAGCGGCGCTGTCGCGACGTCTCCCAAGCGCCGCCAAAATCATGTCGTCCAGGTCACATCGGATCTGGATTCGCCGGACGGGCTTGCCAGATCGTGCGGGATCGTGGACAAGCCTGCACCCGCTGGCTTTGATGAGGAGGGGCATCGCTTGAGTTCAGCTTGCATTCCCTCGATCGCCAGCCCGGTCTGCGTCTATCGCGACCGCTAGCGCCTGGCCGCCTGTCTCCGCCCGGCCATAGTCCCGGCGAGACGCCCCTCGATCCACCGAATTCCAGCAGGCGCGCCGCAAGAGCACGCCGGGAGAAGACTGTATGACCGCCGCACGCCGTCGGCCCGAATGGGCAAGACCTTCGGAAATTCTCGACCTGACGCGCCTCGCCGTTCCGGTGGCGATGTCGCGCGCCTCCTTCATGCTCATGGGCCTGACCGACGCCATCATCCTGGCGTGGTATGCGCCGGGACAGCTGCCGCTTGTGCTCAACGGCTGGTTGCCAAGCGGCGTCACCATGGGCTTCGGCATGGGGTTGATGCTCGGCGTGTCCGTTATGACCGCGGAGTTGAGCGGACAAGGGCGCGCCAGCGAGACCGGCCGCATCGTGCGGCGCGGTCTATGGGTTGGCGCGCTCTATGCTCTCCTCGCAACGTTGCTGGTATTCCTGATTGCCGATCCGCTGGTGCATGCGTTCGGGTTCACGGAGGATCTGGCCGGGCCAATCGTGCGGACGACGCAAATCCTTGCTCTGGGCACGATGGGCCACATGCTCGGCATGGCGTGCTCGATGTATCTGGAGGCGCTGCGCCGGCCAAATCTGGTGACCGCTGTGTCGATGTCCGCCGTGGTGCTGAACGCCGCGGTGGCCCTGATCCTCGTGCCGGAACACGGCGCGGTGGGCGTGGCGTGGGCCACGACCGCTTCGCGCTGGTACATGATGATCGTGTTCCTGGGCGTGATCGCGCTTGTGACGCCGGCGTTCAAGCCGTCGGCCAAAGGGCCGCCGGGCGAATTCGTGCGGCAGAACAGGGTCGGCATCGGCACGGGCATCGCCAACGCAGCCGAGTGGGGCGCGTTCAACCTGACATTCGTGATCGCCACACTGGTGTCGATCGATGCGGGCACGATCTACGGTCTCGCCGTGCAGATGATGGGCGTGATCTTTATGATCTACATGGGCATGGGCACGGCGACGAGCGTGCGTGTCGCCGAGCGCTTCGGCCGCAAGGACGCAAGCGGCGTTCGCGACGCCGCGCGGCTTGGCGTGGTGGCGTCGGTCATCGCGGGTCTTGTGCTCGCGGCATTGCTGGTGCTCGCCCGAGATGCGCTGGCGCACTGGCTCCTTACGGGGCCGGAAGCGCAGGCGAGCGGCGGGGAGCATTCGACGGCGCTCATGCCGACGCTGGCGCTGATGCTGGCGTTCGCGGCGGGCGTGACGCTGTTCGACGGCTTGCAGGTCGTAGGCGCGATGGGCTTGCGCGCGCAGGGCGTGGTGTGGCTGCCCACGACCATCCATGTGGGCAGCTATATCGTCGTGATGCTGCCGCTGTGCGTGTGGCTGGCCTTCGGGCCGGACCGCGTGCCATTCGGCATGGACCTCGGCGTGTGGGGCGTCTTCATCGGCATCAGCATCGCGTCGATTGCTGCTGGCGTCTGTCAGGTGCTCGCGCTGGAGATCAAGAGCCGGAGCGTGGCGCAGCGCATTGCCGCCGGCGTGAAGGTGGATGTCGGCGGGCATTAGCGGTCTGCTTAACGCGCCATAGCTTGCCATTCTGGACACGCCGAAGGCGCAAGCCGGAACCCAGGGGCCGCAAGCACAGTGCGCGTGGCTCCTGGGTTCCCGCTCGCAGCGCTACGCGCTGCGTCGGGAATGACAGTTGAACGGGTTGGGCAGTCGCCCGTCCGTCCGGCTACTTCAAATCCTTCATCGCCGCCGCGGCCTTGAACGTCACAGCCGTTCGCGCGGGGATGCGGATCGTGGCGCCGGTCGCGGGGTTGCGGCCGTCGCGCGCGATGCGTGTCTTCGCGACGAAGCTGCCGAAGCCGGAGATGGTCACCGTCTCCTGATTGCGCAGTGCGCCGGTGATCGTGTCGAACACCGCATCGACCATGCGTGTGGCTTCCGCCTGCTTCACGCCGGTCGAATCCGCGATGGATTTGATGAGGTCGGACTTGTTCATGGACTGGTCCCTCCCGTGCCGAGGCGTTCAACGCCTTCTACGGGAGGGATCAGGCTCATTCTGTCGGGATTCTTCAATCCTGACGTTGAGGGAACGGGACGATTAAATTCCCAAAACCCAACCTTCCTCTGACGTAACCGTCGCCTTCTGGGCTTCCGTGAGCCTGGCTTCTCCCGCGAAGAGCGCGCCGAGCTTTCCGCTGGCGTCACGTTCCGCAAGGGCCTCGCACAGCGTGCGGACCTGGGCCTCGTCGCGGATTTCGCTGGCCTGCTGATTGGTCGAGTTCAGCGTGGTCAGCACTTCGGCGACGACCACGCGCGTATCCCCGAGCCCGTCATTGTCGAGCTTGGCGAGCGGCAGGTCGAACGGCCAGATCTTCAGCGTAGGGATCTTCTCGCGCAGGCGCTCCATGGCCGGGATGCCGGTCATGGTTTGCCCGCCGATGGCGCCGGCATAGGCGATTTTCCACACCGGCTGCGGCCGGGCCTTCTTCGCGTCCAGGGCGGCGGTTTCGACGATGCGGAACTCCGGGATGTCCTTCGGGCCGTGCTCGCGCGTTTTCTTGATCGACAGCGTCGCAAGCTCGTCCTTCTTCGAGCAGCCCCAGAACGGGAAGGGGCCATCCGAGATGCGGCGGTTCATCATCGCGGCGAGCGCAAAGCGGTTGTTGGAGTTGTCCGGCTTGTCCTTCATCTCCTTGAGAAGGAACTCGCGCATGCCCTGCCACGGCTCGTTCTTCAGCTTCAGGGCTGCAGACGTGCCGGCGGGGAATCCAAGCGGGAAGTCGACGCCGACGAGCACGCGGTCGCCGCGCTTCAGGCAGCGGGCCAGAAGCTCGTTCAGTTCCTCGAGGGCCTTGGCGCGCGTGGGCGGGTTGGTCGCCTTGAAGGCCAGCTTCAGGCGCGAATCCGGCGTCATCGCGCCGATCCAGATGGAGTCGGCGCCGGTGGCAGGCTTGGAGGCGGCGCTCCAGTCCACCATCACATAGCTGTCGAACAGGCGGGCCATAGGCTTGGTCTTTCTTATCGTGAGCCGCGCGGGGGGCGCGGCTGGAGGCTGACATAGTGCCGCGTTCAGCGCGGCAGGGGTGGTCTCAAGACTGGGAGTTGCGGGGCGAGGTGGTCGGCCCCACGGGACTATATAGGAGGCTAGCCGGGAATAGCGATCATGCTGGCGTTCATTCCTCCGTGCTGCGGGACCGGCGCATCCCCCATTCCAGGGCGCAAAATGGCCGATCCACAGCGAAGCATGCTGGTTACTGATTTGGGCGCCGTAAATCCAGCTAAACCTGAGCGGAGGCGGCCGCAGACGATTCCGATCGTTTCGGGAGCGCCTGGGCGGACCTCACGCAGTGTTACGGATCGCATCACATGCGGCGAAGTTGCCGCAGTTGCCCGATCGCGAGGATGACCGGAATATCTGATTAAAATCAATCTTCTGCGGATTGAAACTTACCGTAACACACCTTGATGGCGTCGCTCATTGTGCGGCAGCGTCGTTCGCGTATCTGCTCAACTCACGCCGCCCTTCGAGACGCCGCTTGCGGCTTCTCCTCAGGGTGGGGCGCGTCGGAGGTGTGTTCAGTGAAGCGTATCGAATCCTCGGCCAGAACGGCCACTGTCGTCGGGCGTCACCAGGGCAAGGTCCGGGTTGGCGTGATCGGTGCGGGCGTGTTCGGCGGTTACCACGCCCAGAAATTCGCCTCCAGCCTGCACGCCGAGTTTGTCGGCATGTTCGATCTCAACACGGAAGCCGCCGGCAAGCAGATCGCCAAGATCGGCAAGGGCGAGGTGTTCGCCTCGTTCGAGGCCATCGCCGAGGCCTGTGACGCGCTCGTGATCGCGACGCCCGCCTCCTCGCACGCCATGCTGACGCGCCGCGCGCTCGAAGCCGGCAAGCACGCCCTCGTCGAAAAGCCTCTCGCCCTGACCGGCGTTGAAGCCCGCGCCCTCGCCAAGCTGGCGCTGGACCGCGACCTCGTTCTCTCGGTCGGCCACCAGGAGCGTCTGGTGTTCGAAGCGATGGGTCTGTTCGCCACGGGCGAGCGTCCCAAGCGCGTCGAGGCCGTCCGCATGGGCCCGGCTTCGCCGGAAGGCCGCTGCGAAGACGTGTCGGTCGTGTTCGACCTGATGATCCACGACCTCGATCTCACGGCCGAACTGTTCGGCGGCGATGTGCGTGGCGTTGACGGTTCGGGCTACTCGGCTCACACGCGCCTGCTCGATCATGCGACGGCCGAGCTGATGTTCGCTGGCAGCGGTCACGCCAAGCTGACGGCGTCGCGTTGCGCCGAGAAGCGTGAGCGCTGGATGAGGATCGAATACGCCTCGGGCACGGTCGAGATCGACTTCCTGACGCGCACGGTGAAGAACACCACGTCGTTCGACATCCGCGCCGATGTGTCGGCGATCCTGCCGGACCCGCTGAAGGCTGCCGACGAAGCGTTCGTCGCCGCGATCCAGGGCCGTGCGGCCCCGGTCATCACCGGCGGCGTCGGCGCCCGCGCCGCTGCGATGGCCGAAATGGTCGAAGGCTGCGCGATCGGCGTGACGGTCGCGGCTTAAGCCATCTGGCTATCACACAACCACAGCCCTCATGGTGAGCAGTCATCGTGTCGGAAGATACGATGACGTCCGTCGAACCACGAGGGCGGCGAGGCGTGGCTCAGCCGTCGGCCACGCGCCCCTGGGCTTTGAAGCTGCAATCGGTGAGCA
>CAZGWV010000025.1:0-7726 GCA_964529555.1 uncultured Rhizobium sp. | reverse complement strand
AGCCGGTCACGCGCCTTGTCGCCGCCGATGAGCATCAGCATGCGGTCCATCTCGGGGCCGTGTTCCTGGTCGGTGAGAACGAGGCGGAGCGGCATGAAGAGCTGCTTGCCTTTGCGGCCCGTTTTTGCCTTCACGGCGTCAACCCAGGTTTTCCAGGTGTCGGGCGTGACATCGCCGGCAGGGAACAGCTTGGCGGCTTCGCCGATGAAGGCCTGGTCTTCCGCGTTGAGGTTGGGCCCGGTGAGGCCGCCGCCATAGACGATGGTGAGCCAGAGGGCGGCCTCCGGCACGGTGACCAGGTTCTTGCGCACCGTTTCCCAGAACTCCGGCGTCGCCTTGTCGCCATAGGTGAGCTTGGCGAGGCGCGGCTGGACCGCAGCAAAATCCATCGTGTGGACGATCTGGGCGTTGAGGCCGTTGAGTTCGTTATCGTCGAAGCGGGCGGGCGCGCGGCCCATCTTGGAGAACGAGAATTCCATCGCGAGTTGCTGCAGGCTGTCGCGCGCTTCCACCGGATCGGACGTGCCCAGCTTGGCCAGCAGCGAGAGGATCGCCATCGGCTCGAAGCCATTGTTGCGCAGTTCCTGCGCCGAGAGCGAGCCGAGCCGCTTCGACAGGCCCTGGCCGTCCGCGCCGATCAGCAGCGGCATGTGCGCCATCTCGGGCGGCTTGGCGCCGAAGGCGAGGAAGATCTCGATCTGTGCGCCGGAGTTGGTGACGTGATCCTCGCCACGGATGACGTGGGTGATCTTCGCGTCGATGTCGTCGATGACGGAGGGCATGGTGTAGAGGAACGAGCCGTCCTCGCGGATCAGGACGGGATCGGACACGGACGAGGTGTCGATCGATTGCTGGCCACGCACGAGGTCGACCCATTCGGCGCGCCCGCCGGACAGCTTGAAGCGCCAGTGCGGCTTGCGGCCCTGCGCTTCGAGTTCCTTGCGCTGGTCGTCGGTCAGTTCGAGAGCGGCGCGATCGTAGACGGGCGGCTTGCCGCGGCTGAGGGCGATCTTCTTGCGGCGCTCGAGTTCCTCGGCTGTTTCGTAGCAGGCATAGAGCAGGCCCTTGGCCTTCAGCTCTTCGGCGGCCGCCGCGTAGCGTGCGAACTTCTCGGACTGCTTGAAAGTCTCGTCCCAGGTCATGCCGAGCCAGGTGAGGTCGGCGCGGATGCCGTCCTCGTTCTCCTGGGTCGAGCGTTCAAGGTCGGTATCGTCGATCCGCAGCACGAATGTGCCGCCCTGGCCCTTGGCGTAGAGCCAGTTCACCAGCGCTGTGCGGATGTTTCCGACGTGCAGCTTGCCTGTGGGCGAAGGCGCAAAGCGGACTTTGACGGTCATGGCTCGATATCCGGGTTCGGAGGGGGTAGGCCGGATGCATGTACCCATCCGCCCCGGCTTGGCAAGCGAGCCGGGCCGGGGAAGCCGACGGGCCTGTTTTCAGCCGAAAGCGGCCTGGTTCCGCGCGATCAGTTCGCCCGCGCCGGCCAGTTCCGCCTCGAACATGCGGGCGCCGTAGTCGATCGAGAATTCCGACAGGCGCGACAGGAGGTTTACGCCCACGATCATCGCGGGTTCGGCGTTGAGTTTCCAGAGGTTGAATATCTGTGCGTCCGCGATGACGGCGCCGGCGTCATTCACGGAAAAGGCCTTCATGTCCACGCGCGGCAGGACGACATATTCGCCGAAGATCCTGTGCCCGGTCACGCCCACGACCCGCACTTTGGGGATGCGTTCAAGCCTGGGATAGGCTCTGCGCAGCGCTTCGCCCAGGGCAAGGTTGGCGATGCAGTGATCGGCGCCGGTATCGAGCATCAGCTTGACGGAGATGTTCCCGATGCGGCCATCGACTTCAGCGAGCATGCCGTTGCGCAGGCGGAGATTGCCGCGCGGCGCGACGCGCGTCAGCCGGTTGGAGAATTCGACGCGCACGACCTTGTCGCGGATCGCAAAGACGAGGCGCCTGCCCACGAACATATCGGCGCCGAGGATGCCGTCGCCCCGCGAGAGACTTGTGGCCGGCAGGATGGCGACGCGCAGGTCTTCCTTTGTCATGGCGCCGGCCTGGATACTTTCGAGCCGGGTCATGGCCGTGACGGCGGTGCCGGTTGTGCCGGCGACCGTTGCTATGCCGGTGGCCCCGAGGCCGAGGAGAAGGGCGAGCCGGTCGGAGATGACGGTGGTGGTCGATCCGGTGTCGACCATGAAGGAGAACGGCCCCTGATCGTTGATCAGGGTGGAGGCTGTCGGGCGGCCATAGGTGTCCGTCCACGCATCGAGCGTGATGACGATCTCGTCTTCTTCTTCTTCGGCAGGGATCAGGCGCGAGCCCGTAATGGCTGTGTCAGGCGGTTGCGCAAAGGCGGGAATACCGAGCGCAGCAGGCGCTGCGCCTAGCAGGGCGCCGAGCGCCACGCGGCGATTCAAATCCAGCATGGGCGTCCTCCCGCCCGCCGCCATGTATGCGGCTCGATGGACAGGAGCATGATCCTCGCAGGGCGGACCGGCAAGGAGGATCGCAGGGCTGGCTGCGTAATCCCGGCTACACGTCGCGCTGGACGCCGGGCAGGCGGGAACGCCGCGCGGCTTAGAAACAGGGTTGGGCGCCGAGCGGAGCGGGCCGCCTACTTGACCGGCGAGATCGACTTGATCGCGAGCGGCGGCAGGCCGGACTTTTCGGAGATGGCGAGGTCCTGCGCTTCGATGGCTTCGCGGATCGCCTTGTCCTTGTTGTACGGGTCGTCGAGCACGCTGGCGGGGATCTTGCGGTTCGATTTCTGGCTGCCGTCCTCGTAGACGACGTTGAAGAAAGCAAATTCGACGCGCGCCGTCGGCTTCTTGGCCATGAGAATGCTCCGCTGACTGGCTGGGCGCTGTGGGAGGAGCGCGGGGTACGCACGGCCCCTATCACGGATTCGGATGGCGGTGCGACAGCAAACCGCCGCCGCCAGAGCGAGTCCGGGGGCGACGTTTCGTATCAGCCGGGGCGGCGGGCGAGGAAAGGCTCAGTGTCCGGCCTGTTCCGCGAGCAGCCTGTCGAGGCTCTCATAGCTTATCTCCATGCCGTCGGTCATGCCGGTGGAGATGGCGGCGTCGCGCGCCGCTTTCGAGCCGTAGTCGATCAGGACGACAATTGTGGTGACGCCGTTCTTCTCGGCGAAGGTGGTGCGGTTGATCGATGGAGTGTTGACCGGCATGTCGCCTGTGACATCGCCGCTGACGTCGCCGGGGTCGAAGTATTCTTCCTGGGTCATCCGCGCCGGCGCGTCGACTTCCTTGAACTCGCCAAAGAAGCCGAACGCGGCGCCATTCTCGTCGGAGCGCCAGCGCCAGCGATACTGGCCGCCCGGACGCACATCCATCTCGCATATCGGCATTGACCAGCCGGGCATGCCGCTCATCCAGCGCTGAATCAGTTTCGGTTCCGTGTGGGCCTGCCACACGAGGGTCCGCGGCGCCTTGAAGTCTCGCGTGACGCGCACTTCGGTGTCGCTGGGCAGGGAGACTTGCGCCGTGTCGTTGATCCTCACCATCGTGTTCTCCCGTGTGTCTGTGCTGGAGCGTTCTAGTGGCGCCTGCGTTTCGATTTCGGAGGCTTGGCCTGCAGCTGCCCGAGCAGATCATCGAGCGCGGCGTAGCGGCGTTCCCAGAACTGACGGTACTCTTCGAGCCACGCTGTCGCTTCGCCGAGGCGCGCGCCTTCGATCCTGCGGGGGCGGCGCTGCGCATCCTGCGCTGTCGAGATGAGGCCGGCGCGTTCGAGCACTTTGAGGTGTTTGGAGATCGCGGGCTGGCTCATGTCGAAGGGCAGGGCGAGTTCGGCGACGGATGCTTCGCCCGCTGCAAGCCGCGCAAGGATTGCGCGCCGCGTCGGATCGGCGAGCGCGGCGAAGGTTGCGTCGAGTTGTTCGTCGCGGGTCATCGCTGTTTTTCCATAACCATCGAGTTATAATAACTGGTTGGTTATGGATAGCAAGCGGCGCGTTATGGCTGGCGTAACCCTACGACTGCGCCTCAAAGGCGTTTCTTGCGGCGGGAGGTCGCCGATTGGCTGAATTTTCAGTTTCGGGCGCATACTTTTGCAGCAACTTACCCACATGATGCTGGGCAGCGGATATGGCCTTGAGCTATCTTCCGCAGGTCGTCCGCATACTGCGGGAACTGATCTCGCCGTTTCGAGTTGAACACACAACGCCTTCCGTGGGCGGCGTGTTCTGGCTTGGCGGCGGAGAAGTTGCATATGATGCGGACGAACGGGACAACTCGTAAAGGTGCGGCCGACGAACTGGCCAGCAGGGTGGCGGAAAACATGACTGACTTCAGTGACAAGGCCCGGCGCGCGATGCATGGCGCGAGCGAAGTGGCGACCGACGTGGCGGACAGGGCTGTGCGCAGCGGCAAGGTGGCGACCAAGTTTGTCGTCAAGGAAGTGCGCGAGCATCCGCTGCGCACCCTGGCGATCGGCGCGGCCGTTGGCGCGGTGGTGGCGGCTGTCCTCATGCTGCGCAACCGCAGCGACGACGAATAGATCCTTTCCATCTGGTTCAACGTATCAGGCGGCTGCGCGTGCTGTAACGGCGAGCGCAACCGCCTCTGCGACCTTGATGCCGTCGATCGAGGCGGAGAGGATGCCGCCGGCATAGCCGGCGCCTTCGCCCGCAGGATAAAGTCCCTTCACATTCAGCGACTGGAAGTCTTCGCCCCGCGTCATGCGCGTGGGGCTGGAGGTGCGCGTTTCGACGCCGGTCATCACCGCATCGTTCATCGAAAAGCCGTCGATCTGACGGCCGAAGGTCTGCAGCGCCTCGCGCATGGCGGTGGTGGCGTATTCGGGCAGGCAGAGCGTGAGGTCGGTGGGCGTGACGCCGGGCTTGTAGGACGGGATGACGGCGCCGAGCGCAGTGGAGGGGCGCTGGGCAAGGAAGTCGCCGACGAGTTGGGCCGGGGCGTGCCAGTTGGAGCCGCCAGCGATATAGGCGCGCTCTTCCCAGTGGCGCTGGAAGGCGATGCCGGCGAGCGGGTCCGTGCGGTTGTCGCCGGGAAAATCTTCCGGCGTGACGCCGACGACGATGCCGGAGTTGGCGTTGCGCTCCTTGCGCGAATACTGGCTCATGCCGTTGGTGACGAGGCGGCCTTCCTCCGAGGCGGCGGCTACGACCGTGCCGCCCGGACACATGCAGAAGGAATAGACGCTGCGGCCGTTGGAGGCGTGGTGGGCGAGCTTGTAATCGGCGGCCCCGAGAATGGGGTGGCCTGCATTCTTCTCGCCGAAGCGGGCGCAGTCGATGATGGATTGCGGATGCTCGATGCGGACGCCGATGGAGAAGGGCTTGGGTTCGAGGAAGACGCCGCGCTGGTGAAGCATCGTCACCGTGTCGCGGGCGGAGTGGCCCAGCGCCATGACGACGCGATCCGTCTCGATGGTTTCGCCATTGGCGAGGACGACGCCCGCGATGTGTTTCTCACCGCGATGTTCGTGCAGCAGGATGTCGGTGACGTGGTGCTGGAAGCGGATCTCGCCGCCGAGCTTTTCGATCTTCTCGCGCATGTGCTCGATCATCGAGACGAGGCGGAAAGTGCCGATGTGGGGTTTCGAGACGTAGAGGATTTCCTCCGGCGCGCCGGCTTCCACAAACTCGGTCAGCACCTTGCGGCCGAGATGGCGGGGGTCGCGGACTTGCGAGTAGAGCTTGCCGTCGGAGAATGTGCCGGCGCCGCCTTCGCCGAATTGGGCGTTGGAGTCCGGGTTGAGGATGGCCTTGCGCCAGAATTTGAACGTATCGACCGTGCGCTCGCGGACGATCTTGCCGCGTTCGAGGATGATCGGGTTGAAGCCCATCTCGGCGAGGATGAGTCCGGCGAAGAGGCCGCACGGCCCCATGCCGATGACGACCGGGCGATGGCCGCCGCCTGTTGCGCGCGCGGGGGCTGTGTAGGCGAGATTGGGCGCCGGGACGATTTGTTTGTCTTTCGCCAGACGTTTGAGGATGGCGGCTTCGTCCTTCACGTCGCAGTCGACGATGTAGATCAGCTGGATCGCGGATTTCTTCCGCGCGTCGTAGGCGCGCTTGAAGATGGTGAAGGCTGTGAGGGCGCTGTCTGAGATGGAGAGGCGCTTGAGGATCGCCTGGCGCAGGGCGGGCTCGGGGTGATCGAGCGGCAGCTTGATTTCCTGGATGCGGAGCATCGTCTTTATCCTTGTGGGGGTGGCGCAACGCACACCGGACCGTGGGCGGGATATAGGGGGAGTTGGTTGGGAGGGGAAGCAGCTGTGGGACCGCCGGGCGCCTGCCCGGCTCTTTCACAACGAGCGTGATGGTCGCTGCTTCGCAGCGATGTGCCGGGCAGGCGCCCGGCGGTCCTACTCCTCCAGCAACCCCACCAGCCGCTCCCGCGCATCCAGGAAATCCTCGCGGAATTGTTGCACGACCTGGGCGCAGGACATTGACTGGTTCATCAGGCCGACGCCCTGGCCGACCCAGTAGGTGGCAAGCTGGCTGGCGCCTTCGTGGCCGATCTCGGCGAGCTTGTTCACGCGGCGCAGGGCGGGCTCGGAGACGAAGGATTGCAGGGGCATGGGCAGCGGCGTTGGCGCATCCTTCTGTTCCCATGCGTCGGTCCAGGGCGAGCGGAGCTGGCGCGAATGCTTGCCGGTGCGCGAGCGGGAGCGGACGGTGTCGCGCGAGGAGGCGGCGAGCATCTTCTGCTTGATGATCGCGCTGGTCTCGGCCTCGGCGGTGGTGAGCCAGACGGAGCCGCACCACGCGCCGGATGCGCCCATCGTCATGGCGGCCGCCATCTGCTCGCCGGTGACGATGCCGCCGGCGGCGAGGATGGGCGTGTTGGCGCCGATGGCTTTCAGCGCGCGGTGGACTTCGGGGATGAGGACGAGCGTGGAGACTTCGCCGCAATGGCCGCCGGCTTCGCCGCCAGCGACGACGAGGATGTCCACGCCTGCCTGAACCTGCGCGATGGCGTGCTCCTTCGCGCCGACGAGGGCGGCGACGGGGACGCCATGACGCTTGCCCATTTCGAGCATCAGCGCGGGCGGCACGCCGAGCGCGTTGGCGATGAGGCGGATGGGAAATTCGAAGGCGACTTCGAGTGAGTTAGCGGCGCCGTCCGCGCGCATGTTGCGGGCGAAACCGACGCTGCGCTGGCGGTCTTCGTCGAGATCGCCGGGGTCGATGCCGTGCTGCTTCAGGACGCTGTCGGCGAAGTCCTTGTGCTGCTGGGGAACGGCGGCGAGCAGCGCTTCGCGGCTGAATTCCGATGATTTGCCTTCGATCTTGTTGGGCACGATGAGATCGACGCCATAGGGCTTGCCGCCGCAATGCCGGTCGATCCAGGTGAGTTCCTCGCGCAGGCGATCCGGCGGCAGGTTCACCGCGCCGAAGACGCCCATGCCGCCCGCGCGCGAGACAGCGGCCACGACATCGCGGCAATGGCTGAAGGCGAGGAGCGGAAACTCGATGCCGAGCATATCGCAGATGGGGGATTTCATGGGCGGGTCCGCGTGGAGGTTTACTTGAACGGAAGGCTGGCGCGGGGATTGGGCGAGGTCAATTTGCCGTGGGGGAAGGGACGGGAATTGGGCGCGGGTTTGCGGCGGCAGGGCGAAGCGTGGGGACAAGACGCGGGTTTGCGGTCTCGCAGGTTGGGGCCTGCGAGGCGTGTTTGCGGGTATATGGCCGCAATCGCGTGTGGGGGTGCTCGCTGTGTTGCGCGGG
>CAZGWV010000024.1:0-38018 GCA_964529555.1 uncultured Rhizobium sp. | reverse complement strand
TTGCGTAGGTGTCATGGAGTTGTTGAACGTCGTGCTGCTTGCGGCCGAGGAAGGGCTGCGTCGCGTATTCCAGTGCACGCAGCCGCATGAGCGGACCTTCGCGGTTCGGAAAGTCGCGGCGGATATTGACTCGGGTGACATAGAGCTGCGTTTCGATCGCGTCGGACCTGGCGGCGCTCATGCGCTCGCGGAGTTGACCGCTCGACGGAAGGGATTCCGCGCCTGCAATCGGGTTCTTCGATGTAACGACGTCGACCAAGCCGGCGGCTGCCGCTTCGTGAGCGGACCAGGATGCGCCAAGGACGACGAGGTCTGCTGCGTGCTGCACGTCGATCATCTCGCCGAGGCGGCGCAATGTGCCCGGCGTTGGCAAACGTCCCCTGCTCTCGATGAGATCGCGGAAAATGCTCGTTGGCGCGGCAATCCTTCCGGCGCAGGCGATGGCAAGCTCAAGGCCCGTCCCCGAGCATTCACCCAGGAGAGCCGCAAACACGGGAACCCTGGAGTCGGCAACTGCAGCATAGACGCGGTCGAGATCGGCGGTGGATTGACCTGCAGCACGTGTCGGCCGGTCGCAGAAGAGCCGCTTGCCTTGCAACAGGATCGCGCCGACTTCCGGGTCGGCGGCGTGGTTCTGCAGCATGACGATGAAGTCGTCGCTGTGCTGGGCGTCCCAGCTACCCGGCGCAGGGCAGTTCAGCTTGAGCTGCGCGACCTTGCGACGTGCAACAACCTGCATCCGGGCTGGCCGGATTTCGGATACACGATGAGCGAGCCCTGCCTTCGCTAAACTCATATTTCCTACCCTATCGGTCTATTTTTCATAGTCCGCTGTGCCGCGGATTTCCGGGGGGCGCCTACTGCAAGGACGGAATGCCATCAGCGCACGGATGATGCTTCTCTTCTCCCGTCCGATTGGAAAGGGGGGAGAGGCAAGTATCCCGTACGTGAAAAACGACCTCCGGGCTGTTCCTTCACGTCATCTCGCGTTTCATTGACCTAATGTCCGCGGTCACTCGATCAGCAAAAGGAAAGCCATGCTGGGCCTGATGCAGGACGTTCCGCTTACTTTGTCGTCCTTGCTGGACCATGCTGCGCGCTTCCATGGCGAGCGGGAGATCGTCTCAAAGACGCCGGAAGGACTTACCCGGACCACTTACGCTGAACTTTGGTCACGATCGCGCAAGCTTGCGTCGGCCTTGCGCAAGCTAGGCATCAGCCAGGGCGACCGTGTCGCCAGCCTGGCGTTCAACCATAGCCGGCACATCGAGCTCTATTACGGCGTGACGGGCGCGGGGGCGATTCTGAACACGGTGAACCCGCGGCTGTTTCCCGAGCAGGTGAGCTACATTCTGGGCCATGCCGGGAACCAGTATGTTTTCTTCGACCCCGCCTTCGGGAAGGTTCTGGAGAAGCTTTCGCCGCTGCTTCCAAATGTGCGTGGCTATATCTGCCTGTCGGACGATGCCGGCCTGAAAGGCATCGAGCTACCCGGACTGCGCAGCTATGAAAGCCTGCTCGTTTCCGAGAATGGCGATGAGTCCTGGACGCCTGTCGAGGAAAAGGCAGGAGCAATCCTCTGCTACACGTCGGGCACGACTGGTGAGCCGAAAGGTGTTCTCTACAGCCATCGTTCGCTGATTCTGCACGCCTATACGGTGTTGACGGCTGACGGCATGGCGCTTTCGACCCGCGATTGCGTGCTGCTGGTGACGCCTCTGTTCCACGTCAACGCATGGGGCGTGCCGTTTGCCGCCGCGATGTGTGGCGCGCGGCTGATCCTGCCCGGCGCGGCCGTGGATGGGGAAAGCATCTTCAACCTTATGAAGAGCGAGCACTGCACGTTCAGCCTTGGCGTTCCGACCGTGTGGCTCAGCTTCCTCGATTACATTGCGACCCATCGCGACCGGCTGGATCTTTCGGGTCTGGCGCTGGAGCGTGTGCTTGTTGGCGGATCTGCTGCGCCGCGTAGCCTGATCGAGCGGTTCGACTACATGCTTGGCGTCTATGTGATCCACGCCTGGGGGATGACCGAGACCAGCCCGCTGGCGACTGTCGGCGCCCCCCTGCCGGAACATGCGCTCATGGACGCCCAGCGCCGGCATGATTTCCAGACATTGCAAGGCCGCGCGATCTACGGCGTTGATTTGCGCATCGTGGACGAGGACGGGCGTGCGCTACCGCATGACGGCGCCGCCACGGGCGACCTGCAAGTGCGCGGGCCCTGGGTGGTGGAGCGGTATTTCAGAGCCGAAACGCCAGCCGTCAACGCTGAGGGTTGGCTCCCGACCGGCGACGTCGCCAAGATCCACAAGAACGGCACGCTCCAGCTTACGGACCGTTCGAAGGATATCATCAAGTCAGGCGGCGAGTGGATTTCTTCGGTGGACCTGGAGAATGCCGCGATTGCGCATCCCGACGTTCGCGAAGCAGCCGTGATCGGCGTGCCGCATCCCAAATGGCAGGAGCGCCCTCTCCTGCTGGTTGTTGCCGCGCCCGAGTCATCGCCGCGCCGTGAGGACATTCTGGCCTACCTCGCGACACGATTTGCGCGCTGGCAGGTTCCCGATGACCTCATCCTGGTTCAGTCGCTGCCCTACACGGCGACCGGCAAGCTTCAGAAGAATGTGCTGCGGCAGACCTATCGTGAATTCTACGCTGAAGCCTGACCAGAGAAGGCCCACAAAGAGGCGGACTACTCGCCCGCTTCTCTTTCGGCCGGTTCATCTTCGGCATTGGCGTGATCGAGGCCACGTTTGTAGTCGGCGATGCCGGCTTTCATGATTTCGAGAATTTCCGTCTTCTTCCGCGCAATACGACTATTCAAGCCGCCCACGCCCAGCGTGAGACGCACGCCATGGGGCGTTGGCGGCAGGGGCATGGCCATCGCAGCCGCATTGGGGAACGGGAACGCCGCCAGCAGGCTGTAGCCTTCGCGCCGGATCCATTCGAGCTGCGTCTGTAGCTGCGGGATATCGATCCGGCCAACTGCGCCGCCGAGATAGGCGTTCACGTGTCGGCACAACTTGTCGACCGTCTTGCGAGGCATGTGGCTCATCAGCACGAGGCCGGCCGATGAATGCGGAAGCACGCGCATGCTGCCCTCGGTCATGGCGATCTTGTGCGGGTGACTGGGCTGAATGATACGCAGGTGCTGGATGAAAATGTCGTTCTGCGACGAGATAACCACCGTCTCCTTGGTCTGCTCGAAGATCGTCGCCATGAGACGGTCGATGTCGCCTGCGCCGAACAGGTGATGGTTGATCCAGTCGCCGAGAGCCGCCACGCGCGTCGTCGGGAAATACGTCCGGCTTGCCCGGTCGTAGTTCAGATAGCCGAGCACGACCATGCTCTTGAGAAGCGTCGTGGTGCTCGACTGCGGGTAACCGAGTTTCTCGAATATGTACGTAAGGTTGAGCGGCTGCCGCTGTTCCTGAAACAGCTCCAGAACCTTCAGTGTACGCGCGGCTGATTTGATCGGGTGGCGATGCATGGTGGCTTTAGGGGCAAAGAATCCGTTACAGAGGATACACTTGGCGGGCCGCGCCGCTATCCAAAACTGCTGCCGTTAGCCGGTTGCGGCAATTTCAACCTCAGTTTGAGGGGCTTTCGAGGCATCGGCAGCGGTCATGCCATTTATCGCAAGTGAGATATTTGGCGTCCCTTGCAGGCCGCAATAGGCCCGCACTCTCAAATAAGCGACGTCATGTGCAGTGGTCCAAAGATCGCGCCGCGGTTGAGCATGTTTGAGCGCCTGCGGATAACAGCAGGGAGGTCTTCTCGTGTATTTGAAATCGCAATTCCTTCGTGCCGCACTCGCGGCAAGCGTGTCGTCTGTCAGCCTTCTTTCGGTAGCCCCGGCCCTTGCGCAGGAAACGGAAACCGCCGTTGAAGCTCCTAACCGCGACGTAGTCGTGGTTACGGCTCAGCGTCGCGAAGAGCGGCTGCAGGATGTTCCGATTTCCGTGTCGGCGTTCTCGGACGATCTGCTGAACGAGCGCGGCATCGATGGCGGCCCGAACCTGCAACTGGCCGTTCCGAACGTCACCTTCGCCAAGAGCTATTACAGCGGCTACAACTTCCAGATCCGCGGCATCGGCACGAAGCAAACGTCCGTGACGGGCGACTCCTCGACCGGCGTGCACTTCAACGGCGCGCCCCTTACCTCCAACCGCCTCTTCGAAGCCGAGTTCTTCGATGTCGAGCGCGTCGAGGTTCTGCGTGGACCGCAAGGCACGCTGTATGGCCGCAATGCGACCGGCGGCGTAGTCAACGTTATCAGCGCGCGTCCGACCCATGATTTCGAAGGCATGATCCGCGGCGAAGCGACGTCCTTCGGCGGCCGCAAGATGCGCGCCATGGTCAACATCCCGCTGATCGACGACCAGCTTGCACTGCGCATCGCCGGCGCCTCGTTCACGCGCGATGGCATCGTCGACAACCTTGGCACCGACAACAAGGTCGACGACCGCAACCTCTACTCGGTTCGCGCCAGCCTGCTGTGGCAGCCGACGTCGGAGCTCGATTTCAACCTTGTCTGGCAGCACTTCAACGAGGAAGACAGCCGCCTGCGTACGGGCAAGGGCCTGTGCACGCGCGACGACGGCCCGAGTTCGGTTGGCGGCACGGCCGTCACCGACGCCGTGGTGCGCGGCTTCCTGAGCCAGGGCTGCGCAGACGCTTCCGTCTACACGGATGCCGCCTATGGCACGCCGAACTCGCTGACATCGCTCTACGGCCTGCTCGCCTATAGCCGCGGCCTGGCCAGCGGCGACATCTATGGCAACCGCCAGCCGAACAGCCTGAGCGTCATCGACGCCGCGATCGACCCGGAATACAAGGCCAAGGAAGACGTTGCGACGCTGACCGCAAGCTGGGATATCACGGATGATCTGACGCTCACCTCGCTGACGTCGTACTATGTCGGCTTCCTCGATGCGCGTCAGGAAGAGAATCGGTTCTCCCCGGCCGTCAATTTCAATAGCACCGCACTTGCGCCGGGCGGCGTGGTCGACGATCCGCAACTGGGCGCGTCGAACCGGCTTATAATCGCCGACGCGATCCAGACGCCATCGCGCCAGAAGAGCCAGGAAATCCGCCTGCAGTCCGACTTCGACGGTCCGCTCGACTTCAGCATCGGCGCGCTCGCGCTCGACTATGATCTGCGTCAGCGCTTCTACATCTACTCGAACGCCTTCACCTATGCAGCCCTCGCAGCGAATGGCGGCGCGAACTGCGCGGCTGACGGGACTTGCGTGTTCATCAACCCGAGCCGCGAACTGCGCCCTGATGGCCACGGCAACTATCTGAGCAGCCAGCCTTACAACCTCAACTCCAAGGCCCTGTTCGGGGAAGTCTACTACGACCTGACGCCCGATCTGAAATTCACGGGCGGCCTGCGCTACACGCACGACAAGAAGACGCTGGAGAATTACCCGGTTCGCTTCCTGACGCCGGGCGCGAACCTGACGCCGGGAACGCCGGCGACGATCTCCGCCGAGTTCAAGGAAGTTACAGGTCGCGCCGGCTTCGACTGGAAACCTGATCTGGGCTTCACCGACGACACCCTGCTCTACGCATTCTACTCACGCGGTTACAAGGGCGGCGGCCCGAACAATGTCGGCCAGGTTGCAACGCTGCGCCCGACCTATGACCCGGAGTTCGTGAATGCTTACGAAATCGGCACCAAGAACACCCTGCTCAACGGCGCTCTCACGCTGAACGCGGCCGGGTTCTTCTATGACTACAAAGGCTACCAGATTTCCAAGTTCGTGAACCGTATCTCAGTCACCGAGAACATCGATGCCGAGATTTTCGGCGCCGAGTTTGAAGCGACGTGGGAGCCGATTGATCGTCTGCGTTTCAACACGAGCATCGGCTTGCTGGACACCGAGATCAAAAACGGCGAATCCATCGATCCGTTCAACCGCACGAACCACGATCCGAACCTCACCTTCGTGAAGACCTCGTCTGCCGCTGGCTGCACGGTTCCGACCGCTGCACTTGCGAACCTGGTCAACATCATCCAGCAAGGTCCGGGCGCTCCGACGATGGCCGGCGTCTCCGGTAACCCTGCGGCGATCCTTGGTGCGTGCTCTGGCGCTTACGCCGCCAGCCTCGGCGTCACGCCAACGGACGGCATTGCCGCGCAACTCGCGGGCAACAAGCTGCCGGGTTCCCCGCCGTGGACCATCTCGCTGGGCGGTCAGTACACCTGGGACCTGTTCGAGGGCTGGGAAGCCACGGCGCGTGCTGACTACTACCGTCAGGACAAGTCCGAAGCCCGCGTCTTCAACACGCCGATCGACGAGATTCGGGGATGGGAAAACGCCAACCTGTCGCTGCGCCTCGTCAACTTCGAGAATGGTCTGGAGTTCGAAGCCTTCGCGCACAACATCTTCAACAAGCGCTCCATCACCGACGTCTTCCCGGTTGATGAAGCTCTGTCGCTGATGCCGAACGCCGTGTTCACCGAACCGCGCATCTACGGGATTTCACTGCAGAAAACCTTCTAGTTCCTCCCCTGGAAAGTTTCCTCCACGACTGTGCGCGGCGATCGCAAGATCGCCGCGTTTCTTTTGGAGCGGAGCGCCTGCGCATCACACTGGTGATGTTCGCACGGCCCGGCTCCTTCTGCCGGGAGGCTGAAGCCGTTCGCCTATGGTGTCGGTGAGCCTACGGGCGCCTGGACCAACCAGTGCGAGGACACTCGCAAACATATACCTCTTCAACGCAACGGAGCAGCGGAATACGTCATGGGTGATCGGCTTACAGGGAAAACGGCCATTGTAACCGGGGCCTCGAGAGGGCTGGGCAAGGCCATTGCGGAATTGCTGGCCGAGGATGGCTGCGCGGTGGCGCTGATAGATCTCAAACCTCACTGGGCTGAAGCCGCCGCTGCGGACATCGTCGCCAAGGGTGGCAAGGCCGTTGGCTTGGGGTGCGACGTTTCCGACCGGCAGGCCGTCGAGCAGGCGACCGCAAGGACGGTCGAAGCGTTTGGGCGTCTGGACGTGCTCGTCAACAACGCGATGTGGAACCTCTATGAATCCATCCCCGACATCAAACCGGAAACCGTTGACCGGATGGTTGCGGTTGGCTTCTCCGGCGCGATCTGGGGCATGCAGGCGGCGGCGCCGCATATGCGCGCCAACAATGGCGGCTCCATCGTCAACATTGCGTCCGTCAGCGCCCTGCTCGGCATGCCCAATGGCGTAGTCTATTGCGGCGTGAAGGCTGCGGTTGCCGGCATGACGCGCGCCGCCGCTGCCGAGCTGGGGCCGAGCAATATCCGGGTGAACGCCGTGGCGCCGTCGACGGTCGATACCGAAGGCGTGCGCCGCCTGATCCCCGAAACACGTATCCAGCAGCGCATCGACGAAACGCCGCTGGGTCGCCTGGGCACGCCATTGGATATCGCCAAAGCCGTGCGTTATCTCGCCAGCGCAGACAGCGACTTCGTCACGGGCCAGTTGCTGACCGTTGACGGTGGACTGGCCAACTCGCTGACCTGAGTTTGAAAAGATTCCGGCCGCATCGAGGGATGCGGCCGGATTTGACGTTGCTTATGAAGGGTTAGCGTCAACCGACGTCGGCGCCGCGACTGAGTTCAGCCACGCGCGAACGGTGATGGTCGGCATTCCCGAAGCGCATATCGGACATGATCAAGCGCTTCAGATAGTGGCCAACGGCCAGCTCTTCCGTGAAACCGATGCCGCCGTGCAGCTGCACGGCCTGGCGGCCGACATAGAGGCTGGTTTGACCGACCCGCGCCTTTGCAGCCGAGATCATGCGGCGGCGCTCATGCTCGGGGCTCGCGAGCGAGAGAGTCGCCAGATACATGATCGAGCGGGCTTCTTCGCAGGCGATGGCCATGTCCACTGCGCGATGCTGCAAGGACTGGAACGATCCGATGGCTTGGCCGAACTGTTTGCGCGTACGCAGATAGCTCAACGTCATCTCGTACGCGGCGTCCATCGCCCCAACGGCCTCGGCGAGCTGAGCGGCAATGCCGGTATCAACGGCATGGCTCAGGCGCTCGAACTCGCCGCCGATCTCACCGATGACGGCGTCCGGCTCGACTGTAACGCCGTCCAGTCGAAGGCTGGCGTTCAGGCGGTTGTCCATCGCCCTGCTCTGTTCGACGACGACACCCGGCGCGCTGGCGGGGACCAGGAACAGGCTAATGCCAGACTTGTCTTCAGGATTGCCGGAGGTGCGAGCCGGGACGATGAACCAGTCTGTACCGGCTCCGTCCATGGCGTGGCTTTTGCGACCCGTGAGCCGGTAGCCGCCGCCATCGATGGGTTCTGCGCGCGTGGCGACATAGTTGAGATCGAACCGGCCGTCGGGCTCTGCATCAGCGAGCGAGACAAGCGTTTCTCCCGTAGCGATCGCGGCGAGCAATTCCTTGCAGAGCGGCGAGGCGCGGTTTGCAAGAAGCGCTGGCGCGATGACGCAGCTCGAAATGAATGGATCGAGCATGAGATAGCGGCCGACCGCTTCGCAGATCAGCATTGTCTCGACGGGCGTTGCGCCAAGTCCGCCGTCGTCCTCTGGCACGTTCAGGGCCAGCCAGCCGAGATCGGCCAGCTTCGCCCAGCTTTGACGATCCAGCGGCTCGGCACGCGCGGCGCGCGTGCGCCATGCGGAGAACTCGAAGGTCTCTGCGCCATAGCGCTGGGCGCTATCGCGTAGAAGCCGCTGTTCTTCTGACAGGCTGAAATCCATGACTTGCCTCACAGGCCCAGCGCGCGGCGGGCGATGATGTTGCGCTGGATCTCGTTCGATCCGCCGTAGATGCTGGTGACGCGGGAATAGAGCATGCCCTTGGCGGCCCACGGGTCGCCCTCGCCCGAAGGCTGGTTGCCCACGGGCGCGAAGTTCATCGCGCCATAGCCCTGCAGCTCGACCCAGAACTCCGTGATCTGCTGAAGCAGCTCGGACCAGCGGACCTTGATCATGGAAGCGCGCGGACCTGAATCCAGACCTGAAGCGGCTTCGGCCATGGTGCGCATAACCATCGCTTCCAGCGCCAGAACCTCGACATCGAGCTGGGCCAGACGATCGGCCACGCGCAGATCGTCAATCAGCCGGCGGCTGCCGATCTTCGCCTTCGTCGCCGCATCTCGCGCGCCACGCAGTTGTTGGGCAAGGCGGATCGTGGTGCCGGCCGTAACGCTGCGCTCGCGGTCGAGCAGCACCTTGCCATAGCCCCAGCCCTTGCCCTCCTCGCCAAGCAGCGCATCGAGCGGGAGGCGCATATCATCGAGGAAGACTTCGTTCGTGTGATGAATCTCATCGATCGTGACGACCGGCCGGATCTTGATCCCGAGCGTATCCATGTCGACCAGGAAGAGCGAGATGCCGTCCTGCTTCCGGCCGCCCTGTTTATTCGAATCGGGATCGGTTCTGGCAAGCAGGAACATGCGGTTGGCGACGTGGGCATAGCTGGTCCACGCCTTCTGCCCACTGACGACATACTCATCGCCCTCACGCAGTGCACGTGTGGTCAGCGATGCCAGATCGGAGCCCGCGCCCGGCTCTGAGTACCCCTGGCACCACCAGTCGTCGCCGGAAACGATGGCTGGCAGATATTTGGCTTTCTGGCTGGCGCTGCCGAATGTGAAAATGATCGGGCCGATCAGTTCGAGCCCCTGGTGAAACTGCAGCGGCGCATCGGCGCGCGAGGCTTCGGACTCGAAAATGTAAAGCTCGGTCGGGTTCCATCCCGTGCCGCCATGCTCTTTGGGCCAGGACGGCGCGCCCCATCCGCGCGCATGCAGCAGCTTCTGCCACGCAATGTATTCGGGCGGCTCCAGCCGCATCCCCGCTCTTACGCGCGGCTTGAACTCGGGCGGCGTGTTCTCGGCGAAGAAGGCGCGGACCTCGTCGCGAAAGGCTTCCTGCTCAGGTGTCAGATCCAGGTTCATGGAGTTCAACCTCTCAAACGTGGCAGCGCGTCTCGGCCAGCCCGCGCACGCCAAGACCTTCGAACTGGAAGAGCCGCCCTGCCTGATCATCGTCGCTCACCAGCATGCCGCCGCTGTTGGAAATCGACGTGACGAACAGGATATCGAGGTCCTTGCCGCCAAAGGCGGGACAGGATGGGAATGGCGCGGGGCAATCCAGCACCTTGTCCACGCTCCCATCGGACCCCACACGTGCGATCTTCCGGGCCTGCACGAGCGCGATCCATAGATAGCCTTCGGCATCGACAGTCGCCCCGTCCGGGGCGCTGCCAAGGCTGGTGGTGTCGATGAGATCCTTCCGCTCACCCACAGAGCCGGTCTTGGTATCGTAGTCGTATGCCCAGACAACGCGGCGCAGGCTGTCGGCGAAATACATGATGTCGCCGGCGGGGCTGAAGCAGATGCTGTTCGAGATTGCGATCGGATCGGTGGGCGCCACCTTATAGAGGCCCTGCTCCGAAAACTGGAACAACTTTCCGACGCGGCTGTCGCCGTGGCTGATCGAGCCGGTGATGAAGCGCCCCTGGCGATCTGTCTTCCCGTCGTTCAGGCGCTCGTTTACTGTGAGCTCCGATGGCCGCACGACCGGGGTGAAGCGGCCAGTCACCAGCTCCACGCGATAGACGCCATCGGCTAGTCCGGCGACAAGCTCGCCCACGCGGCCGCGGACAATGCTGCCGACCTTGTTCGGAGCGGGAAACTCGGACTGCGCGCCCGTTGCCGGATTATAGCGCCAGATCGACGGCGCAACGGAGTCGACCCAGAACAATGTCTGGCTATCGGGCTCCCAGAGTGGAGATTCGCCCAGTCTACAGCGCGTTTTGCCGATGATCGTGGCGGTGGGGCTCATGGCGCCGCTCCTGTCCCGGTCGCCGCGGACCGCTCGCGCGCTTCGCGGAAACGCAGGCTGGCGCCGCGGTTGGCAAGCAGGAGTTCCCCGCTCAGGGCGGTCGATGCGGGCGAGACGAGGAAGGTTGTCAGGTCCGTGATCTGCTGCGCGACCTCGTCTGGCGGAACGCGCGATGCATCGTCGGGGAAGTCGATCGCCACCGCGTTGACGCGAAAGCGGCGGGAAGCGCCCTCCAGCGTCAGAGAGCGCATCAGACCAGCAACCGCGCCGGAGAAGGCATTGTCGTGCGCCCCGCCCCACGCGCCCAGATGCCCGCGATGGCCTACATGGACGACTGGGGCGTCGTCGGCGAGATGAGGCGCGAGGATCGAGAGTGCTTCGAACAGGTCGAGGAATTCGATCAGCGATTTTTGGAGATCAGCGTCGGTGATCTCGAGGAACTTCCTGTCGCGATCGGGAATAGTCCCAACGACGACAAGACCGCCAATGACAGGCTCCTTTGTGACAATCGCCCGCATCGTTCCGGGCATCTCTGCCTGCACCGGCAGAACGCGATACCCTTGCTGCACAAGGCCTGCAGCGATTGATCGACTCAAGCCGCATGCGCCGGCGACGAGGATGACGTTCGAGGCGCTCATAGGGGCGGAATCCCGACGGACTTGCCGCCGTCGACAAGCAGCACCTGCCCATTGACGAAGTCGGCATCTGCGCTGGCGAGGTTCGCGATGATGGCTGCGATCTTCTCGGGCGATGCAGCCGAGCCGGATGGCTCAAGGCGTTTCAGGGCGGGCAGCATGTCGCCGAAATCGTCCAGCAGGCGGGTTTCGACCATGCCCGGAGCAACCGCGTTCACACGTATGCCGCGCCACCGCAACTCGACCGCCATGGAACGAGTCATCGCGACCACACCGGCCTTCGACGCGACATAGTGCGCTGCGCCTGCGCCGCCGAGATAGCCGCGCGACGCCACGTTTATGACCCTGCCGCCACGGGGCATGCACCGCACCGCTTCCTGGGCAACCTTGAAGGCGCCCACCAGGTTGATGTCCATCACGCGGGCGCAACTGGCCCGGTCGACTTTGGCTATCGGATCGAGCGCGCCGCTGATCCCGGCATTGTTGACGAGAACATGGAGTTCGGAGGCCGTCTCAAGCATGTCGCAGAGAGCCGCCCGGTCGCGAACATCGAGGGCGCGCGTTTCCACTGGCAGCCCCGCCCTTCGCCAATCTGCATCGCTTTCGGCAAGCTTGGCGGCATCGGCATCGACGGCGAGCACGCGATAGCCGTCGGCGCCAAACCGTTCCACGATCGCGCGCCCGATGCCCTGGGCCGCTCCTGTCACCAACGCAAGTTCTGGCACAGCGCCATCCTCATCCAGCAACCTCGAAGCCACCGAGACAGGCAGGGTGTCGCATGAGATCGCGCTCGGGACCGAAGCGGGCGTTTGCGTGCTGCGGTTATCACGTAGGTGATTTCCGGGGGCTGGCCGGCGCGCGCGCCTGCTCCGGCTGAGGCTTGCTCTAGACAGGGCCACCCATTCTCGGAGCCCGACATGGACTGGAACTTTGGAGACATCCTGGATGCGGTTGCCGAGGTGGTCCCCGCCTCTCGCCCCGCACTTATCTGGGGCGAACACATCATCGGCTGGGGCGATTTCGCAAAGCGCACAAACAATCTGGCCAGCGAGTTCATCAGACTCGGGCGCCAACCAGACGACCGCGTCGGCATTCTCTGCTTCAACCACCCAGCCTACATGGAATTCCTCGTCGCCGGCGTGAAATCGCGGCTTCTGACGGTCAACCTCAACTACCGCTACACGGTCGATGAAATCGCCTACGTCCTGAACGACTGCGGCGCGACGGGCCTGCTCTATCAGGACCGCTTTGAAGACATGCTGCCGGCGTTGAAGGAAAAGCTACCGACGGTCCGCACCTGGATCCGCATCGAGTCGGACCGCGTTCCGCGCGCAGTTGATGCAACGCAGCTAAGCTATGAGACGCTGGCCACACGCGGGGATGGCGCGCCTCTCGGAATCAAACGCGCATCGTCGGACGGCTATCTGCTTTATACCGGCGGCACGACGGGCAAGCCGAAGGGGGTGCATTGGCAGCTCGGGATGGCGCGCAACGTCCAGCTCGAGTCTCCCTTGATCCTCAAGCCGCCGCAATCGATGGCTGAACATGCGCAGATGGTGGCGGCTAACCCTGCGCCAAGCCGCATTATTCCGGCCTGCCCCCTCATGCATGGCTCTGGCAGCAATGCCGCTATGGGTGATCTGTTGAACGGCGGGACGGCAATCATCCTCACGAGCGAGCGATTCGACGCAGTCGAACTCTGGCGCGCGGCCGAGAAGCACAAGGCCACGCGCGTCGCAATCGTCGGCGATGTGTTCGCCAAGCCGATGCTTCGCGCGCTTGAGGAGAATCCGGGTGCGTTTGACCTGTCCTCCCTCAAAGCGATCAGCTCCGCCGGCCTCACCTGGTCGAAAACGGTCAAGGAGGGGCTGCTGAAGCAGCTTCCGCAGATCACGCTGGTCGATATTCTCGGCGCGTCAGAAGCTTCGGGCCTTGGCTATTCTGTCGCCAAAGCAGGTCATATTCCCGAAACGGGCATATTCGATGCGCCTGCCACCACCGTGCTGATCGACGCAGACAGCGGCAAGGTTCTTCCGAAGGATCAACCCGTCGAGGGCTTCATCGCGCGCCACGGACCCATGGCGAATGGATATTACGGCGACCCGCAGAAAACGGCCGCGACCTATCGGATCATCGACGGCGATCGCTACGCCGTTCCCGGCGACTTCGCACGGTGGCTGCCGCCCAACCAGTTCACACTGATCGGACGCGGCAATCTCTCGATCAACACCGGGGGCGAAAAGGTCTTCCCCGAAGAAGTGGAAGAAGCGCTCAAGCTTCAACCCGGCGTACTGGACGCGCTTGTCGTCGGGCAGGTCGATGACAAGTGGGGCAAGATCGTCGTGGCTGTGGTCAAGGTGACCGGCGCATTCGATGAGGCTGCGGTGCGTCGCGGACTGGCGACCACGCTCTCCAGCTACAAGCACCCCAAACGGTTCGTCATCGTCAACGAAGTTCCCCGGCACGAAAGCGGGAAGGCCGATTACCGCGGCGCAACGGCGCTTGTCGAAAGCTCGAAACCCGCATGAAGCGGCGCGTCTGACGCGCCTCCCCTGCCTCTCTCCCGGAGTTGTATCATGGCTGAAGCCTCGCCCGCACGCAGCTCGTCCGCTGTCAAATACGATGTCGTTGTCGTCGGAGCAGGATTTGGCGGCATGTATGCCGTGCACCGTTTCCGGGAAATGGGCCTGTCGGTCCTCGGCATCGAGGCAGGCGGGGATGTGGGCGGCGTCTGGTACTGGAACCGCTATCCCGGCGCCCGTTGCGACCTGATGAGCCTGGACTACTGCTATTCCTTCTCGCCCGAGATCGAGCAGGAGTGGACGTGGACCGAGCAGTTCGCAGCCCAGCCGGAAATCCTGGCCTACGCAAACTTCGTGGCGGACCGCTTGGCGATCCGGCCGCTGATCTCCTTCAACACACGGGTTGAACGCGCGACCTACGACGATGCCGCCAAGACCTGGCGTATCGAGACAAACGCCGGCAACGTCTATGAAGCAACTTACTGCGTCATGGCGACGGGGCCTCTGTCGATCCCCAAGGGCGTGCCGTTCGAAGGCGCCGATGAGTTCGCGGGCGAGATTTATCTTGCCGCGAAGTGGCCGCATGAGCCCGTCAGCTTCGAAGGCAAGCGCGTGGGCCTCATCGGCACGGGATCGACCGGCATCCAGATCGCGCCCGAAGTTGCAAAGACGGCGCGCGAGCTTGTGGTGTTCCAGAGAACGCCGAGCTTCACCATGCCGATGCGTAACGTCGCGCTCGAACCAGACTACGTCGCCGAGATCAAGCGGAACTACGCCGGTATCCGCCAAGCGGCGCGCAACAGCACCATTGGCGGCGTCCGGCCCCAGTCAACTCGCCCCTTCTTTAGCGTCACGCCCGCGCAACGCAGGGCCCTGATGGAAGATTCGTGGAAGCAGGGCGGCCTTGCGATGCTCGGCACCTTCTCGGACATCCTCACCAACTCCGCCGCAAACGACGAGTTGGCGGACTTCGTGCGCGGCAAGATCGATGAGGTCGTGAAAGATCCCAAAACAGCAGCGCTGCTGAAGCCGCAAGGCTATCCGATCTTCGCCCGCCGTCCCTGCCTCGACACGAACTACTACGAGACATTCAACGAGCCGCACGTGCGACTGCACGATTGCCTCACCGACGAAATCCTCCACCTGACGCGCAAAGGCGTCCAGACGCAGAGCGGAGAGACAGCGTTCGACGCGCTTATCTTCGCAACCGGCTATGACGGCCTGACAGGCGCGCTGCTCGGCTTCGAGGTGACGGGGCGCAACGGCCTCCCCCTTCGCGGGGTCTGGCGCGAGGGGCCCGAGAGCCATCTCGGCATCATGCTGTCGGGTTTCCCCAACTTCTTCACCGTGGCGGGCCCCAACGGCCCCGCGGCGCTGGCAAACCTGATCGCTCTCGATCAGCAGAATGTGGACTGGATCGCCAACGCCATCGACTACATGCGCCGCGAGAAGCTGACCGCCATGGAGCCGACGCCCGGCGCCCAGCGGCAATGGATGGAGACCGTCGCATCGCTGGCGGGTCTGTCCTTGGTGTCCAAGGCGAACACCTGGTACACGGGCGGCAACATCTCTGGAAAGCCGCGCGGCCTCACCATGTATACCGGCGGCTTCCTCCGCTTCTCGGAGGCCTGCCGCGACGCCGCCGCCACCTACGATAGTTTCGTATTTGTCAGCGCTGCTGCAGCCGCGCGCTGAAAGCGACGCACCGCGCCTATCACATACGAAATAATCCAGCCCTCATCGCCGCCGCCATCCGCCTTCGGCCGGCGACATTCCAGACAGTGCGCTGAGCCCGGAGACGACACGCGATGTCTGCACCCACCCTGCCTGCCTCTGAGAGCATCCCGTCCGAGAGCGGCAAAGGTTATCAGCGCTACGCCCTCCTTCTGCTGATGATCATCTACGCGCTCAACATGCTCGATCGTCAGATCGTCAACATCCTTGCCGAGCCGCTCAAGAAGGATCTCAACCTCGCAGACTGGCAGGTCGGCGCCGTTACCGGCCTCGCCTTCGCTGTCTTCTACACCGGCCTCGGCCTGCCGATCGCCCGCCTCGCAGACCGCTCGGACCGCGTCTGGCTGATCTCCGGCTCCCTCGCCATCTGGAGCGCCTTCACCGTCCTGTGCGCCTTCGTCCGCGACTTCCCGCAGCTCGTCCTCGCGCGTCTCGGCGTCGGCTTTGGTGAAGCAGGCTGCACGCCAGCGGCCCACTCGCTCATCGCCGAGTCCACGCCGCGCAACAAGCTCGCCTCAGCGCTGGCCTTCTATTCGCTCGGCATCCCGATCGGCTCGCTGCTCGGCCTGGCCATGGGCGGTATCATCGCCGACGTCTTCGGCTGGCGCGCGGCCTTCATCGTCGCCGGCGCTCCGGGGCTGCTGGTGGCCGCGATCGCCTTCACCACGCTCCGCGAACCGCGTCGCCGCGCCAAGGCTGCTCAAGGCGCCAGGAAATCCCAGATATCGCTGCGCCTCGCGCTTGGCGAACTGGTCCGCAAACCGGCCTTCTGGTGGATCTCGTTCGCCACCGGCTTCGGCTCGCTCGTGTTCTACAGTCAGACGGCCTTCCTCGGCTCGCTGTTCATGCGCGCCCATAGCGACGAAATCGGAGAATTGTCGCAAACGATGGGCATGGGCCCATCGGCCTTCCTCGGTCTAGCCCTGGGCCTGCTGCTCGGACTCGGATCAGGCTTCGGCACCTTTGCTGGCGGACAGATCGCGGACCGGGCTTCGCGTAGAAGCATCAAGGGATATGTGATGGTCCCGCTTGCCGGCATGCTGATCTCCACGCCGTTCTTCATCGCGTTGAACCTGGTGGACAGCGCCGTCATCGCGCTGGCCTGCATTGTTCCGGCGACCTTCGCCCATGCGCTCGCCTACGGCTCGGTCTATGCGGCGGTCCAGTCGCTGACGAGCCCAGGCGTGCGCGCCACCGCCGCCGCCGTGAACCTGTTCATCAGCACCATCATCGGCCTTGGCTTCGGCCCGCTCGCCGTCGGCGCGCTCAGCGATGTGTTCGCCGCACAGCATGGCAACACGGCGGGTCTCCAGCTCGCGATGGCGTGGTCCGTCGCCTTCCTGCTCGTTGCGGCCGGCTGCTTCTACATCGCTGGACGCACGGTTCGGAATGATGCGCATGGGGCGATGCCCGCTCCCGACGCCAATGCGGCGGCGCAAGGCGCATGATGGATCAGGCCCAACAACTCGCAGAACTTCGGGATCGTCAGGCGATCCGCGACCGCCTGTACAGCTATCACCGCGCCGTCGAACGCGCCGACAAGGTCGGCCTTGAAGACGTCTATTGGCCCGACGCGCATGAAACGCACGGCGCCTTCGAAGGTCCGGCGCGCGAATTCGTTGCGTGGGGGCTGAGCCTGCGATCGACGTTCGAGGCCTCAACCCACCAGATGCACAACATCATGTTCCAATTCGCCCTGCCCGGCGCGGCGGTGGAAACAGCGTTCACTTCCCTCACGCGGCGTCGCGATGCTTCGGGCATTATCCGTGTCGACTTTCTCTGTGGCCGCTATCTCGACTGGTTCGAAAAACGCGGCGGCGCCTGGCGCATCGCCCGCCGCCATGTCGTGTTCGACTGGTGCGAGCAGCCGCGGGCGACACCGGGGCCCCATCCGCAACGCTTCGGCAAGCGGCTCCCGGCGGGCGAGCCTTCTCTCAACGATCCTCTCTACGAACTTCTGAAGCGTCAGACGTGAACGGAGCCCACATGACCAGCCCGACACTCTTCTCTCCCATCGACCTTGCCGGCCTGAAGCTTCGGAACCGCACGGTCATGGCGCCGATGACCCGCCGCTTTTCTCCGGGGGGAGTCCCGACGGCCGAAGTCGCCTCCTACTATGTTCGTCGTGCGCGCGCCGGCGTCGGGGCGATCATCACCGAGGGGCTGGCGATCGACCACCCCGTTTCGGTCGACCATGAGGCGATCCCGCTCATCTATGGCGACGCGCTGCCCATGTGGGCCGCCATCGCGCGGGATGTGAAGGCTGCGGGCGCGGCCTTCATCCCGCAGCTCTGGCATATCGGCGGCCATAGATCGCTGACCATGACCCCGCCCTCGCCTGAGCTGGCGTCGATTTCGCCCTCGGGGATTTATCAGCCGGGCATCACATTCGGCGAACCGGCAACCGATAGCGAGATCGCGGATATCATCGCGGCCTACGCCAGATCCGCCAAGGCCTCGCAAGCCATCGGCGCTGATGCGGTCGAGGTTCACGCCGCCCATGGCTACTTGATCGATCAGTTCCTCTGGGCCGCCACAAACCAGCGCACAGATCGCTATGGCGGAGATTTCACCCAGCGCATGCAGTTTGCACTTGAGGTCATGCGCGCCTGCCGCCGCGCGGTAGGCCCAGGCTTCCCGATCTTCTTCCGGTTCTCGCAGTTCAAGCAGGTCGACTACAAGGCGCGCCTATTCCAGACGCCTCACGACCTGGCGACCTTCCTGGGGCCCTTGGCGGATGCGGGCGTGGACGTGTTCGATTGCTCGCAACGCCGCTTCTGGGAGCCGGAGTTCGAAGGCTCGGATCTCAACCTCGCCGGCTGGACAAAGAAGCTGTCCGGCAAGCCCGTCATGACAGTCGGCTCGGTGGGGCTCGACGGTGACGTGGTAGCATCCCTCCGACAAGGGCTGGAGGTTGCGGGTGCGGCCTCGCTCGACCGGCTCGAAGCCATGCTTGCGCGGGGTGACTTCGATCTGGTGGGTGTCGGCCGCGCGCTCCTCGCCGATCCCGAATGGGTCGCGAAGGTCCAGTCGGCCGATACAACCGGACTTACGGGTTTCACACGCGCGGCCCTGCAATCGCTGAGCTGAGCATGCGGTGGCGTCGCAATTGCGATACACCGGAACGTCACGCTACGATCGCGCCCGGCGGCGCATGAAGAATGCAGGCCTACGCAGTCAGGGAGAATGCGTGATGACAGACCAGCCCAACATCCAGGAACTCTGGGACAGGCAGATGATTGCCGAGTGCCTGTACCGCTACTGCCGCGGCATCGACAGGATGGATGAGGCGACGCTGCGCTCAGTCGCCTGGCCGGAAGGCAAGGACCGCCATGGCGCATTCGCCGGAACCGCATCCGAGTTTGTCGACTACGCGATGAGAACACTGCCGCACATCGAGCGCAGTGTGCACCATGTCCACAACATCCTGATCGCGTTCAAGGAACACGGCGCCGCCGTGGAATCCCAGTTCACCGCCTTGCACCGTCAGCCGAATGCCGAAGGCAAGCTGGCGATTTTCCACATGTGCGGCCGCTATCTCGACTGGTTCGAAAAGCGCGACGGCGTCTGGAAGATTGCCGACCGGACGGTCGTTTTCGATTGGGTTGAGGAGACTGCGCCGACTCCGGGCGTCGAGCCGGAACGCTTCGGTAAGCGCCAGCCGGTGGGCGGCCGCTTCCCGGACGATCCGATCTACGCACACCTTCAGCGGCCAAGCTGAAGCCCACGATCGGCATCTACAGCATTGTTGCGGAGCAATGCGTGTTGCTCCGCAACATGCATCGGCGATCTCGGTGACAAACTGGCGTCGCCTTTCTGCATCCCACCGACCCAGATGTGGTCTGGAACCCGCGCGATATTCTCCGATCCCGAGAGACCGGACCGCATGGCCACTTCGCCTCCCCTCCAGCGGCCATGATACGAGCTCGGTCTCTCGCTGCTTCACTATCCTGGAAAAACTCGCGTATGCGGAGGTGCGGAGACTGGCCGACACAAACGGGCCGAACTCGCGCCCCATGCGAACCGGAACGCAGTCTCTGGCGAAATTCTTGCTCTGGCGAAATTCCTGAAAGCCAAGCCCCGGACAGTTGGGCTCTATTTCAAGCCTCAACGGCCATAAAGCCGGAGACTAAACCTCCCTGGCTGGGGCGCAGGGATTCGAACCCCGGAATGGCGGTACCAAAAACCGCTGCCTTACCACTTGGCGACGCCCCAGTGCAGGGAGGTGCGGAGAGTTATGCGTTTCGCGCGACGAAAGCAACTGTCTGGAATCGGCGTTTTTGCGGCAAATTCGCGGTCCCCGGCCAGCCGGCCAGACCGGCCTTTTCGGTCGCACGAGATGGCGTTGCGCCCCGGAATGAAAGCCGCTATAGCCCCGCCTCCGTCGGAGTATAGCTCAGCCTGGTAGAGCGCTTGCTTCGGGAGCAAGAGGTCGTTGGTTCGAATCCAGCTACTCCGACCAGGAGCGCTCCCCTCCACCTGAAGACAGCAGCCACAGGGCGTTCCCGGTGGTTTCGTCTGCCTGCTTTTGCCGCTACAGCAGCCATATTGCTGGCATGGGCGCATTCTTTCGCGTTTCAGGCCCGACCGTGCGGAGACCGGGATGCGGACCTTCCTTCTGACCTTTCTGGGCGGCCTGGCCGCGCTGGTGGTCTTCTTCGTATTCCTGCCGCTGGTTCTCATAATGTCGTTCCTGCCCTCGGGCGAGACGCCCCGGCCGCACGACGCGGTGCTGGAGGTGGACCTCCGCCAGATGTGGAACGACCAGCCGGCGGCTGACCCGCTGAGCGCCGCCTTTGCCAGCGATTCCTTCGTCGAGATTCTGCTGCGGCTGGATTCAGCGGCGGACGATCCGGGCATCGAGGGCGTGTTCGTCCGCGCCTCCGAGATGAATATCGGCTCCTCACGGGCCGAAGAACTGCGCTCGGCCTTCCTGCGTATCCGGGAGGCCGGCAAGTTCGTCGTGGCCCACAGCCAGGGCTTCCTCGCTTCCGGCCCGTCCGCCTATCGCGCGATCTCCGCGGCGGACGAGATCTGGCTGCAGCCGGGCTCGTCGTTCGAGACGCCGGGGATTACCTTCGAGACGCTGTTCCTTGGCGGGCTGCTGAAGGACTTCAAGGTCACGCCGGAAATCCAGCAGTTCTACGAGTTCAAGAGCGCCCCCGAGACCTACAAGGGCACGGCCTACTCGCCCGCCGCCGAAACCGCGATGCAGGCGCTGGCGACCAGCGTGTGGACCCATTCGGTGGCCGACATCGCCACCGACAGGAAGATGGCGCCGGAGGCGATGCGCGCTCTCATGGAGGCAAGCCCCTATGACGCGGCGCGCGCGGTCGAACTCAAGCTGGTGGACCGGCTGGGTTATCCCGATGACGCTGCCGCTGCGGCCGTGGCGCGCGCGGGCAAAGGCAAGCTGCTCAACATTTCCGACTACAAGCCGGCGCCGCGCAACGGCAAGGCCGTGATCGCGATCATCGGCGGCGAAGGCGATATCATAACGGGCAGCGGCGGGCCTGCCGATATCATGTCCATCGGCACGCCGATGTTCGCCTCCGACCGCGTGGCTGCCGACATTCTTGCGGCGGCGGACGACGACAAGATCGACGCCATCGTGTTCCGCGTCGATTCCGGCGGCGGATCGGCGATTGCATCGGACCAGATATGGAGCGCGGTAAAGAAGGCGCGCGAAGCCGGCAAGAAGGTCGTCATCTCGATGGGCGGGGCGGCGGCGTCGGGCGGATACTATGTCTCGGCGGGCGCCGACATGATCGTCGCCACGCGCTCGACCGTTACCGGATCGATTGGCGTGTTCGGCGGCAAGTTTGCGATTGCCGACGCGCTGGGCGAGTTCGGCATCACGCCGGATATCGTCAGCGTCGGCGGCGAGTTCGCCTCCGCCTACTCCACCGAGAAGCTGACGCCCGGACAACGCGAGAAGCTCACGGCGTCGCTGAAGGGAACATATGACCGCTTCATCGGACTTGTCGCCGAGGGGCGCGGCATGCAACTCGCCGATGTCGACAAGATCGCGCGTGGCCGCGTGTGGTCGGGCGAGGATGCGCTGGGCAACGGCCTGGTCGACAAGAATGGCGGCCTGATCGTCGCCATCGAGGAAGCCGTGCGCCTCGCCGGCTTCAAGCCGGAGGATGGGTATCGCCTGCTCCTCAAGAAGCACGACGTGACGCCGTTCGACCTGATGTTCGGCGCGATGGCGCAGTCCACCGGCCCGGTCTCGCAGGCGCAGATGTATCAGGCGCTCGCAGGCGTCGTCGGCAAGGATCGCGCTGCGGCGCTGTTGAGCCAGCTTTCGCAGGTGGGCCAGCCGCCATCGGCGCGTGTGTGGATGCCGCCGGTGTCGGAGCGGTAGATCAAGGCGCTTCCAGACGTTCGACCCGCCCCTCGAAGAGCCTGAAGGCCGCGTCCTGCGGGATATCGAGCATGAGCGCTTCGTTGCGCGGCATGTCGAGGAACAGCCCGCGCAGGATGCGGCCCGCGACGCCGTGCGAAACGGCGATGGTCGTGCCCGGCATGGCGCGCGCGTCTTCCAGCCAGGCGCCCAGCCGCATCGCCATCGCCTCGTAGCTGTCGCCGCCAGGCGCGGTGAAGAACCAGTCCCAGCGGCGCGGACCCGCGTCGTATTCAGGCGACATGGCGCGTATGTCGTCCTTGAGCAGGCCATCCCACGCGCCGAGGCTGATCTCGGCAAGGCGCGCGTCGGAGGCGATCTCGCAGGCAAGCCGCGACTCCTCGCGGATGAGCCTTGCGGTATGCTGTGTGCGGCCAAGGGGCGAGGCGATGATCCGCGCATCCGGCGGCGCCAGCGTTCCCAGCAGACGGCCAAGCCGCCGCCCCTGCTCCACGCCGAGCGGCGTCAGCGCGGAATCCTTCGCGCCCTGTAGCCGGCCCGACGCATTGAACTCGGTCTGTCCGTGCCGAACGAGGTAGATCATGCGGGCAGGAATTCCGAGGAAAGCTCCAGCGGCCCGGACGCCCTGGCGCGGCCGATTTCCACGAGGTGGATCAGGTGCGCCAGCACGGATCGCGCCGCAGCGGGATGCAGGCGCGAGTCCACGTCCTTGTAGATCACCTTCACCATGTCGATGATCTTGGTGTCGCCGGCCTTCAGCCGCGCGATGATCGCATCTTCCCGCACGCGCCGGTGGGCGACATAGGCGTCGATGAAGGCGTTCACGTTCTTCACCTGCGGGCCATGCGTGGGCCACAGCGTATCGAAGTTGCGGTCACGGATTTTCGCGAGGCTGCGATAGTAATCGCCCATGTCGCCATCGGGCGGGGAGATCACGGTCGTTGACCAGCCCATGATGTGATCGCCGGAGAACAGCGCGTTCTCCTCGCGCAGCGCATAGCAGACATGGTTCGACATATGCCCCGGCGTGGTGATCGTCTCCAGCGTCCACCCCGGCCCGGCGAACAGGTCGCCATCCTTCACGAGGATGTCAGGCACGAAACCGGCTTCGCCATCTTCCTCGAGCGACACCTGATCCCGCTCGCCCGCAGGATCAGGCGTGCCATAGACCTTGCAGCCCGCCCATTCAGCCAGCGGATGCGCAAGCGGTGAGTGATCCATGTGCGTATGCGTGGTGAACACATGCGTCACGCGCTCGCCGGCCAACGCTGTCTTCAGCGCTTCCAGATGCGCATCGATCGGCGGCCCGGGGTCGATCACGGCCACTTCGCCGCGACCGATGATGTAGACGCCCGTGCCCAGATACGTGAACGGCCCCGGATTCTCCGCGATCACCCGCCGGATCAGCGGGCTCACCCGATCGACTTCGCCGTAGACGAATTCCAGATCGCGGACGAAGGGGATGCCGGCCACGAGCCTACTTCGCTCCCAGCTGTTTCAGCAGGCCGGACATGGAGCCAAGATTGTAACCGGCGTCCTGCGCCGCCTCGACGATGTATTGGGCTTCCTCGCCCTGGCTGGCCTCCGACATCGCCCACGCAGTCACGGAGCGTGTGCCGGACCGGCAATAGGCCAGCGTCTTGCTGCTGGCGTTCAGCGCCGCCCTCACGGCGTCAGCGGTGGGCTGTCCCACGAAAGGCGCGTGCACATAGGTCATGCCCGCAGCCTTTGCTGCAGCGGCGGCTGCGGCCGACGTCGGCTGATCGGCAGTCTCTCCGTCAGGGCGATTGTTGATTATGTGCTGGAAACCCTGGGAGGCGAGTTGGGCGAAATCCTCCAGCTGGATCTGGGGGCCGACCCAGAATCGCTCCGAAACCTGCCGAATGTCCGCCATGACGTTATCCCTGCCGTCGCTACCGCGACAAATTTGCCCGCTTGCGCCTTATCGCGCTATGCGCCTCATATAGCCCCGCCCACCCGGAGGACGTAAGCCCTGACGACCGACCAGACCACTGTTTCGCCGCGCGCGTCGTCCGGCCTCGCGCGGCTCGTCCGGCGGATACCGTGGGCCTATGCCGGCCGGCGCATCCTTGCGGCCATTCCCACCATGCTGGCGATCGTCACGGTCGTCTTCTTTATGATGCGGGCGGCGCCAGGCAATCCCTACTCAGCCGAGCGGATGCTGACCCCCGCCGTGGAAGCCAATATCAAGGCCAGCCTCGGCCTGGATAAACCGCTGCACGAGCAATACCTCGACTATCTGGGCAATGTAGTGCAGGGCGATCTTGGCCCCTCCATGGTCTATCACGACAAGGACGTCAGCGAGCTGCTGGGCGAAGGCCTGCCCTATTCGCTGGCGATCGGCGGATTGGCGATCTCCATCGCCATTTTCCTGGGCACGCTGCTCGGGATCATGGCGGCGGTCCGGCAGAACTCCTTCGCCGATTATTCCGTGATGAGCATCGCGATGATCGGCATCTCGATACCGACATTCGTGACCGGCCCGCTGCTATCGCTCTTCTTCGGGGTTTACCTGAAATGGTTCGCCGCCGGGGGGCTCGATCTCGGGCGAATGAACTTCCACAACATGTTCCTGCCGGTCATCACGCTGGCCCTGCCCCAGGTCGCCATCATCTCGCGCCTGATGCGCGCCTCGATGATCGAGGTGATGCGCTCCAACTACATCCGCACGGCGCGGGCCAAGGGCCTGAGCGAGCGGCGCATCCTGCTGCGCCACGCAACGCCCGCCGCCATCCTGCCGGTGGTCAGCTATCTTGGCCCGGCCATCGTGGGCGTCATCACGGGCTCGGTGGTGATCGAGGCGGTGTTCTCGTTGCCCGGCGTCGGCGCGTCCTTCATCGAGGGGGCCATGACGCGCGACTATACCCGCGTGATGGGGGCGGTGATCCTGTATGGCGGCCTGATCATCTTCCTGAACCTGCTCGCCGATATTCTTTACGCGATCCTCGATCCCAGAGTCAGATACACATGAGCGTGCGGTACACATGATCCTCGCCGCCCCCGGACAGAACGCCGAAACGCTGCAGCGCGCCGCCATCAAGGGCCGCTCGCTGTGGGACGACACGCGACGCCGCCTGCTGGCCAACAAGGCGGCGGTTGCGGGCGCGGGCGTACTGTCCCTCTTCATCCTTGTCGCCGTGCTGGGGCCGTTCTTCTGGCCGCACAACTATTCGTACCAGTACACCGACCGGCTCGCCCTCGCGCCGACGTTCGAAAACATGCACTGGCTGGGCACGGACATTGTCGGGCGCGACGTGGTCGCCCGCCTTCTGGTGGGCCTGCAGATATCGCTGGCCGTCGGCGCCATCGCGACCTTCGTGTCGCTGGTGATCGGCGTCGCGTGGGGCGCAATCGCGGGCTTCGCCGGCGGTCGCGTCGATCAGTACATGATGCGCTTTGTCGATGTGCTCTACGCCGTGCCGTTCATCTTCTTCGTCATCCTCGTCACCGTCGTGTTCGGACGGTCGATCTTCCTGATCTTCCTCGCCATCGGGGCGGTGGAGTGGATGACCATGGCGCGCATCGTGCGCGGACAGACGCTGGCCCTGAAGCAGAAGGAATTCGTCGAGGCCGCACGCGCTTCGGGCGTGAAGCCCTTCGGCATCGTCCTGCGCCACATCCTGCCCAACCTGCTCGGGCCTGTTGCGGTGTATGTCACGCTGACGCTGCCGGTGGTGATCCTGCAGGAGAGCTTTCTCTCTTTCATCGGTCTTGGCGTGAACGAGCCGCTGACCTCGCTCGGCCAATTGATCTCGGATGGCCAGAAGGAACCCAGCGCGCCCTGGCTGCTGATCGCACCGGCCATCGTGATGGTCATCACGCTGTTCTCGCTGAACTTCATCGGCGACGGCCTGCGCGACGCCTTCGACCCGAAGGACCGTTAATCGCCAGTTCAGGCGTAGCCCATCAGAAGAATCCTGTGGCGTTCGATCCGCGCGGCATCGACATTGCGTGTCGATCGTCACGACGCGCCTGTTGAGCGACAGGGATTCATCTGGTTGGGGAAAAATTCCATGCGACTTCTACTTGTGTCTGTTGCCGCGCTTGCTGCGGTCTCTGCTTGCGGGCCTGCGGCGAACACGCCGCCCGCGATTGCAAACGCGCCCGGCGGCGCATCGCCATCGGTCGAACAGGCCGTGACGCGCGGAGATGCTGCTGCTGCGGCGGTGATCGCCTCTGTCAAGGAAACTCCGGTTGGGCAATCTTCTTTCAGCCTGGCGCCGACCGACATCGTCATTGCGGATCAAACCGCCATCTTTACGGCGCTTGGCTTCGAGATGTCCGGCAAGGATATCGTCGTGGACAGCACAAATCCTTCCGGCGTTGCGCTTGGCAAGCTCGGCCTTGTCCTCAAGCTTGCAAACTACCCGGATATTCTGAAGTCCCCCGGACCGGCCGCGCTCTATTCGGCCTTTCTCGACGCGGAAGAATGCAAGACCTACTTCCAGGGATCACGTTGCGACATCTGGAAAGGAACCACCCAATTCGAACGGGAGGACAGCCATAAAGCCTTTGTCGCCGCATGGGAGCCCAAACTCAGGGAAATGATTCCGGCATTCCCGTTCACCGTGCTCGAAAAGCGTTCGGCCCTCCTCGGCCCCTACGCCGACAACCGGCAGCAACTGATGCTGGCCATGGTCCATGACTCAGACGGGGATGGGGGCGTATGGAGGAACCACGCGGGCTTGGCCGTTGTCGGGCCTGTAAAGGCGGGTCTTGCAATGCCCCTCCCTCTTGCCTACGGCCAGGCGCTCAACATGGCGCATGACGACGCGCGCACGCTGATGGAAGATCTCGCGGAGAAGGGCGCCGAGTACACCCGCGACACCCTCAAAAATCTTCGCCTCACCGTCGGCACACGCTATCTTGCGACTGGCATTCGCCCAAATGATCGCGCCGGCTCAATCCTCGACCTGCTCGTCTACAGCCGGGCGCTGTATATCGACGAAACGCTAGCGGCAAAGGCGCTCGATCTGCCGCTCGGCTCAACCGCACTGACCGTCGAACCGCAGCCCAGCTCAACGGAGCCGGCATATTTCGACAACATGCTCCCCCGCATTCTTGCAGCCAAGCTTCGTCCCGCCCTGCTCGACGACGAAGCGTTTCTTCGCGAGACGCTGAAACTGAGGGCGGCGGCCGAACAGTTTGCCGTATCGATGCAGGGGAGCAGACCTGAAGCAACCTTCTCCAACTGGCCTGCTATGGCGCCGGCCGCGCTCCGCGAACATGAACGTCTGTCGTACTCTCCCGAAGACATTGCCCGCACCCGTGCCTGGATTGCGGATGCAGCCAAACGCATCGGAAACACGGCGCGCGTGAAGTATGTCTGCGGGAACGAGCAGACCACGACCAGATGCGGAAGCCCCAGTCAAGAAGTAAGCAATGGTCACCTGTTCAGTCCCGCAGCTGCCCTCTCACGGTCGAATGCAGCCGGCGTTCCAAAAAATCCGCCAGAAAACCGTCCTGCCTCGCAAGGCTTCTTCACGTACCAAGCAGGCAGCGGCATCAAAGTCGTCTACTCGCAGTCCGCCAGCCCGCACTGGTTCGGCGTCGATGTTCCGTTCGACTGGAAAGCAGTCCAGCATGTCAGCATGGATCTCACCATTCTTTCGGCGTCGTTCGTTCCCACCGCCGACGGCGAGGTGCTTCTGGTCGATATCGCGCCGCGCAGCTTCGCCTACACTGAAATCGGCGGCGCTCCGACGACGTTCGACCTATCGACGATACCGCTACCCGCAGCCCCGCAGGCCAGCGCGACGGGTGGATACTACGAGATCGCCGGCATCACCATCGGCATGCCTCTGGCTGAAGCCGAGGCGAAAGCCGCAGCGGCGCTCCCGGCGCACTTCGAGAAGACCGAAACCGACAAGCCGAAACACTTCGGCCTCACAAATTCGATGGCCTGGAAGGATCCCACGGGCAAATCGCGCGAAAAAATTGAGATATTCTTCGATCCCGAGGATTCACAGCGTCGCGTGACCGGCATCGGCCGCATCATGCCGACCCAGTCCGGGCCAGACGCGAGTCAGAATCGCGCCACCGCAAGCACCGCCATGATGGACCGGCTCGACGAGAAATACGGACCGTCGGATACGAACCACAAGCAGGGCGGCATATCCTACTGGGTCGCGGATCCCGTGCAGAAGGCCCGCTTCGCTGCGGAACGTGACAATAGATACGCGCATGGCAATCGCTGCAAGTTCGACAAACTACAATTGATCGGACAGGTTCGGCCGCGTCCCTTTTTCGAGGGCGATATTCCGGCGTCATGCGGCGAAATCCTGGCTGCTGCGATCCATAGCGACACCTTGACGATGTTTGCGCTGGATACCACGCACTACAACAACCAGCGGCAGCGCCAGATGAAGAACCAGAAGCCAGACGCGCAGTTGAACGACGCGCCGCTCTAGCTAGCGATCGGACGAGCAGGCGCGCGAGGCCAACGCCTCGCGCGCCAACGCCTGCGCTTCCGGTTTGCGCGACAGGGGAAACACGCCCGACGCGAGTTCGGCGCCGCCGTGGCGACCGGCCTGCAGCGTGATCGTCAGGCTCGCGGGCCATTGCTTGCGCAGCGCATCCGCAAGCGCTCGTTCGCCTTTGCCTGACTCCGACGCGCGCCAGTCGATAACGCGATCACCCAGCTTTGCCTCCACCCAGACCGTGCCGAGATCCGGGGCATTGCCTGCCGCTCCGCTCGATATGCGGGAGATCGAGACGACGGTCGCAGTGGGCCCGCCGAGAACGCCATCCACGAACGTGAAATCCAGCATCAGCGAGGGCCGGGCGAAATTGCCGGACTCGCCGCCTTCGCCTTCGGTGTGCTCGACGATCCAGGTGGCAATCTCGCCGGAAGGGGCAGCGGTGACGAAGACTTCGCCCGCCTTGCCGATGGCCGAGCCTTCGCAGCCCTGGGCATGAGCGGGCAGGACCAGCGCCGAACAACTCGCCGCAATCCACGCTGCCAGAAAAAATGCGGAACGCATGACCTGCAGATTACGCCCGCGCCGGCCATGCGTCCACGATGCGCAACAGCGCCTGGACAGCGCAGCCGGCGCCAGCAAATGCGCCACAGGCATCCGGTTTCCCGCCCTGTTTGTTCCGCCGATGGAAATGTCTTCCAATCGACGCCACTCTGACGCTAGTTTCCGTTTCGGAAAAGCCTGCGAATGGCAAGGACCTGCGCTCCGAGAGGGCGGGAACCTTGGCCGTGATCGCGGCACAGGAGGATATAGATGCGTTTGAGACCCCGGATCTTGGCCGGAGCCATCGCGGCGACCATGCTGCTGGCGGCCTGTGGCGGCGGCGGCGCCAGCGAGGGCTCCGCGCGCTTTACCCGCGGCATCGGCGCCGACCCCACCACCGTCGACCCGCACCGTGTCTCCGGCACATGGGCCAATGACGTCATCGGCGACATGTTCATTGGCCTCTTCACCGAGGACGCCAGGTCCATGCCGATACCCGGCGTGGCCGAGAGCTGGGAAATCTCCGAGGATCAGAAAACCTGGACGTTCAAACTCAAGCAGACCAAATGGTCGGACGACGTGCCCCTTACCGCGCACGATTTTGTCTTCTCGTTCCGCCGCCTGTTCGATCCGGCCGCCAAGCAGGCCGGCACGTCTTATGATTCGGTGCAGTACGGCATCCTGAACGGCAAGGCGGTCTCCGCCGGTGAAGTGCCGGTGGACCAGGTGGGCGTCACCGCGATCGACGACTACACGCTCGAGATCAAGCTCGAATACCCGATGCCCTACCTGCCGGGCCTGCTGAAGCACTACACCGCTTTCCCGATCCCCAAGCACACGGTCGAGAAATTCGGCAATGACTGGACCAAGCCCGCCAACCTCGTCGTGAACGGTCCCTACAAGCTGGCCGAATGGCGCACGGGCGACTTCCTGCGTTCGGTCAAGAACCCGCTGTTCGAGGGCGTGGAGGACATCTGCTTCGACGAGGTCGTCTATCTGCCGGTCGACGATCACTCCGTGATGGTTCGCCGCGCGCAGGCCGGCGAGATCGACATGAACAACTCATTCCCCTCGGGCCAGCTCGACAAGACACAGCAGGACCTGCCCGGCTGGCCGCGCATTGCGCCGATGATGGCGACCACCTTCATCGTCACCGACACCAAGCGCCCGCCGTTCAACGATGCGCGCGTGCGTGAGGCCATCTCGCTGTCGATCGACCGCGAGCACATCACGGGAAGCATCCTGAAGTCGGGTCAGCTGCCGGCCTACTCCTTCGTGCCGCCGTCGGTTGCGAACTACACGCCAGCGGAAGTGACGTGGAAATCCCTGTCGCGCCCCGAGCGGCTCGCCCGCGCCAAGACGCTGCTTGAGCAAGCCGGCTATGGCGCATCGAAGCCGCTGACGTTCGAATATATGTACCGCTCCACCGGAGACAATCCGCGCATCGCCACGGTGCTGCAGGAAAACTTCGGCGCCATCGCGCCGTGGGTGAAGGCCGAAATCCGGCGCGTCGAGACGAAAGTGCTCTACGACAATCTCGAAGCGAAGAACTTCATCATCAGCGACGCCGGCTGGGTCGCCGACTACAACGACGCCAACAACTTCCTCTACCTGCTGGACTCGCGCACGGGCGCGATGAACTACGGCCAGTACGCCAACCCGAACTTCGACGTCCTGCTCGATCAGGCGAACGTCGAACTCGATCCGGCCAGGCGCGCCGACCTGCTGAAGCAGGCCGAAGCGATCATGCTGGGCGACACGGCGGTTCTCCCCGTCCTGGTCCGCGTGACGCAGGACATCGTCTCGCCGACGATCACAGGCTATGAGGACAACCCGGAAGACATCCACCGCACCCGCTATATGTGCCGGAAAGGCTAGGCTTCAAACCTCACAACGACAGAAGGCCCGGAGCATCGCTCTGGGCCTTCTTGTTTGGTGCTCACCCGCCAAACTCTCGCATCGGGTCCTGTCCTGGCCCGAGGATGCGCTCGACGAGAACACCATACGATTGCTCACTGTAGTAGATTGCATGAGCTACATGGACGTGCCTTCGCAGACCCTTGGCGATCCGCTCCTGATCAGCCCCCATCCTGGGAAAATCCACGAGAACGGCGATCGCCTTCCAAAGGTCGTCTCGATACTTTTGTTCCTGAGCGCGACCAAACCGTTCAGCCGTGTACACGGCAATATTCAGGAGATCGGTTTCTGCATCACCGGAAAATCGCGCCTCACGCTCCACGCCGCTTCGCCTTGGCCCGAGCCACACCCGCATCCCAGATTTGCTCGAAGGTACGCTCGCTGACTCCGCTGGCGCGCGCCTTTTCGATCATGCGCCGAAGTTCGTCTTCAGCCTCACGCTTTTCCTGATCGCGACGGACGAGATCGCGGAAGTACTCGCTGGTATTGTTGTAGTCGCCCGCTGCGATGCGGTTGGCGACGTATTGCTCCATTTCGTCGCTCATCGAGATGGAAATCTTTGCCATAAGGACTCTCCGGGGATTGAGCCACAATAGCAAAATCAGAATAGATCGCAACTATTCCTACCCGCCCAATCGCCTTCTACCGCAGCTGAAGCGCCATCTCGTCGATGATCTGTTTTACCTGGGCCGCGTTCTCGCCCATGTCGTGGCCGGGCAAGCGGCTGGTGGAGCGGACGTCGATGCGGGTGGCGTCGCCTTCGCGGACCATGCGGATCGCAACGTCGTAGGCGAGATCGTACCAGGGCGAGTGGTAGACGGCTTCGACAACGCCGCCGGCGGGATTGTTCACGGTTACGACCCAGCCGAGGCGCTCGGCCGATTTCACGGCTTGCGCCGCCGTGTCGGCCACCGACTGCTTCACCATCAGCGGCTTGAGATCCTGATACATCGCGGCCTGCGCATCGGCGTAGCGCATGCCGCTCCATTTGCCGTGGCCCTCGGGCACGACGGCGTCGTCGCGTACGCGGATGGCGTTGACCCCGGCGCGCTCGCGCAGGGCTTGCCCGGTGAAGGCGACGGGGCGCGTCCAGTCGGTTTGCACGTCGTTGATGGGCGGGAGGGCCGCGAGAGAGACGTTGCGGTTGTAGAGGCTGCCCGCCGCCATGCCGGCGGGGATGATGATCGCGATCGCGACGATGCCCGCGCGGTGTTTCCTTCCGAGCAGGGACAGCAGCAGGCCGATCGCGCCTGCGCCGAGCGCGCCCAGCATCACCCACAGCGCGGCTTGCTGGACGCCGTTGCGCGCGCCGTCGAGATCGACGACGCCCATGCGGAACAGCGCCGGCCCGGCGACGATCAGCACGCCGCCGATGACCAGCAGCAGAACGCCAAGCACAAGAACGGCGACCCGCAGGCCGCCGCTCCCGTTCTTCTTCGTCTCGGCCACGCTTCCGTTCATCAAGCGACCTAGATGGTGGGGAGTTTGTGAGACTTGAACGTCTCGCGCAGGGCCAGCTTGTTGATCTTGCCGGTGGCGCCCAGCGGGATGTTGTCCACGAAGGCGACATCGTCGGGCATCCACCATTTGGCGATCTTGCCATTGAGGAAGTTCAGGATCTCTTCCTTGGTGGCGGTCGCGCCCGGCTTCAGCTGCACGATGAGAAGCGGACGCTCATCCCACTTCGGATGCGGCAGGCCGATGGCGGCGGCGTTGGCGACGGCCGGGTGGCCGACCGCGAAGTTCTCGATGTCGATGGAGGAGATCCACTCGCCGCCGGACTTGATGACGTCCTTCGCGCGATCGGTGATCTGCATGTAGCCGAACTCGTCGAGATTGGCGACGTCGCCCGTGTCGAAGAAACCTTCGCTGTCGAGGATCTGGCCGCCGGCATTCTTGAAATAGCCCTTGGCCACCGCCGGCCCGCGCACGACCAGACGACCCGCCGTCTTGCCATCGCGCGGCAGCAGAACGCCATCGTCGTTGACCGTCTTCATCTCGACGCCGAACGGCGCGCGGCCCTGCTTGAGCTTGTAGCGAACGATCGCCTCGCGATCCTGAGACATCACATTCTCGGTCATCGAGCCGAGCGAGCCGAGCGGGCTCATCTCGGTCATGCCCCAGGCGTGGACGACTTCCACGTCGTAGTTTTCCTCGAACGCGCGCAGGATGCGCTCGGGCACGGCCGAGCCGCCGATCACCACGCGCTTGAGCAGCGGCAGCTTCAGGTTCGCAGCCTCGAGGTGCTGCAGCAGCATCAGCCACACGGTCGGCACGGCGGCGGTGAACGTCACCTTCTCGTCGTTGAGCAGCTGATAGATCGACTCGCCGTCCATCTTCGCGCCCGGCAGCACCAGCTTGGAGCCGACGGCCGGCGCCGAGAACGCAATGCCCCAGGCATTGGCGTGGAACATCGGCACGACCGGCAGCACCGCATCCTTGGCGCCGATGCCGATGGCGTCATGCTGCATGCCGATCAGCGTGTGCAGCACGTTGGAGCGATGCGAGTAGAGCACGCCCTTGGGATCGCCCGTGGTGCCCGAGGTGTAGCAGAGGCCGCAGGCGGTGTTCTCGTCGAAATCGCCCCACACCACGTCCGTCGAATGCGGCGCGATGTATTCCTCATAGGTGCGCACATTCATCGCCGTCTGCGGCTTGTGCGCCGCATCGGTCAGCACGACCCAGTGCTTGACGCTCGGCACCTTGTCCTTGATCGCCTCGATGATGGGCTGGAAGGTGATGTCGTAGAAGACGTGGGTGTCTTCGGCGTGGTTGATGATCCAGGCGATCTGCTCCGGGAACAGGCGCGGGTTCAGCGTGTGCAGCACGGCGCCGATGCACATCGTGCCGTACCAGGTCTCGATGTGGCGGGTGGTGTTCCAGGCCAGCGTGGCGATGCGGTCGCCCTTCTGCACGCCATCGGCCAGCAGCGCGTTCGAGACCTTGCGCGAGCGCCAGTAGAGGTCGGCATAGGTCGAACGGACGATCGGGCCCTCGACGGTGCGGGTCACGATCTCGCGCTGACCGTGGTTCTGGAAGGCGTGGTCGATCACCTTGTCGACCGTCAGCTTCCAGTCCTGCATCAGGCCCTGCATCGGCCCGCGTGCGATGGGGCTCGGCATGGCCGAGGCAACGCCGGGCGCCGCCGCCGGGGCAGCCGTCTTCTTGCTGTCCTTGTTCTTGCCCATACCAAACATATGCCGCCTCCCGTGCGTGTGCGCCTGCATTGCGCTATCCGGTCCTTCTTAGACGGCGTCAGGTGGCGCTGCAATTCTCGGTAGGCCCGGAAGGCGGAAATCAGGCCGGAAAACCTCGATTTTCCCGGCGCCGTTTGTCGCAACCGGAGTTGGGGCGACCTGGGGTCGGCGGCCGGCGGGTTTCCCCTTCTCCCGTCTCGCGCTATCGAGACTGTCCAGACTGCGGAAACCGCCATGCGCCTTGCCTGCCTTCTTGCCGCTTCGATCCTCGCTCTTGCGGCCTGTGACGGAGAGACAGACCCGACCGCGACCGCCTCGACCGAGACGCTTGAGGCGGCGGGGGCGGCAAATCCCGATGAAATGGTCGTGGAGATGATGCTGCCCGACAGGCTCGATTGCCTGCGCAGTTCGGGCGGCGTGCTGATCGTGGGGCATCGCGGCGGGCCGACGCGGGACTATCCCGAGAACGCCATCGAGACGTTCCAGCGCACATTCGACGCCGGCACGCGGGCGATGGAGATCGACGTCCGCGTGACCAAGGACGGCGTCCTTGTCCTGATGCATGACGAGGATCTGGAGCGCACGACCACGGGCAAGGGCCTGATTGCGGATCATACGCTGGCCGATATCCAGAAGCTGTATCTGGAGACGTTCAGCAAGGTCACCGAATTCCGCGTGCCGACGCTGGCCGCAGCGCTGGAGTGGGCCGTGAAGACGGGCGCCATCGTCAAGATCGACAAGAAGCGGGAGACTCCCTACGAGCCGATCATCGCCGCGATCCGCGAAGCGAAGGCCGAGAACAACGCCATCGTCATCACCTATACCGACGAGCAGGCCGTGGAGGTTCACACCCTGGCCTCCGAGCTGGTGATCGGCGCGACCATCCGCAGCATCGCGCAGCTGGACGACCTGATCGCGCGCGGCGTCTATGCCGACCGCCTGCTGGCCTGGACCGAGACCGATACGCCCAAGCCCGAGCTGTGGAAGGCGCTGGCGGCACGGGGCGTGGAGGCCGATTTCGGCACGCTGGGCCCGCGCGCCTCCTCGCTGGATACGCGCTACTGGGAAGACGATGACGGGTCGGAATACAACGCCCTCATCGCTGGCGGCCTCAACATGGTGAGCACCGACATCACCGACAAAGTGGCGCGCCAGCTTGCGCCGCTGCGCGCCAAGGCGGCGGCCTGCGGGCTCTGATCCAGGCTGTTCCGAAGCGCGCCGGCTGCACATTTCCGCATCATCCGCAGCGTGAGCGTGGCGACTCGCATTCCATCGCGGGACACAGGAAACCGGTGTCAGGAATGTGCGGTAACGCGGGCGTGCGGAAAGTGTCCCTATCGGGCCGGGCGGCAGCCTTCTCGCCTGTTGCGTCGCAACAGCGCACGGGTCGTCCAGCAATGGCCGCATTGGTGAACGTTTGGGCGCGAGAGTCCGGTTATCGCGCGCGGCATGATCATCGTTAAGCGCCTGTATTTGCTGCGACGCGGCGACGCACGGCGTCAAGATTTCACTCGACCCCGAGGCCTCCGGCTGGGTAATTGGACTAGCCGCGAACGGTTCGCGGCCGCGCCTGTCCGCAGGCGCCGATGAAGGCAGACTCGTTGTTAACTCGGGCAGGCTCGCGCTAATCACACAGGATGGCGCAGCTGACTGGCTTCGGCGGCGGCGAGAGGTTATTCGCTCAGCCGGGATCGAAAGGGCCGCTGTGGCACAAGTCCTGCTTTTTGGTTGATGTTTAGCTGGGCGGCGCATCGCGTCGCCTGTTCGGCATTCGCGGAGAGCGCAGTCTCTTCCGGGTGCGGTTGGGTGGGTTTGAACGGGAACTGGTAAATGAAGACGAGCGAAGCCCTGGTGAAGTCCAAGGATGCCGCTGGACAGACGGCGTCGATCCCCGGCCTGGATTCGGCGCCCACGCGCCATGCCAAACTGGTCGCGTGGGTGCGTGAGATCGCGGCGCTGACCAAGCCTGACCGCGTTCATTGGTGCGACGGCTCGGACGCCGAGTTCGACCGGATCACGTCCGAACTGATTGCCCTGGGCACGCTGAAGCGCCTCAATCCGGCCAAGCGTCCGAACTCCTTCTACGCCGTGTCCGATCCGCGCGACGTCGCCCGCGTCGAGAGCCGCACCTTCATCTGCTCCGAGAAGCAGGAAGACGCAGGCCCGCTCAACAACTGGGCCGCGCCCGCCGAGATGCGCGCCAAGCTGAACACGCTGTTCGACGGCTGCATGCGCGGCCGGACCATGTATGTCGTGCCGTTCTGCATGGGCCCGCTGGGCTCGAAGATTTCCGCCCTCGGCGTCGAGATCACGGATTCGGGCTATGTCGCCATCTCGATGCGCGTGATGACCCGCATGGGCCGCGCCGCGCTGGAAGCCATGGGCGATGACGGTTTCTTCGTTCCCGCCGTCCACTCGGTCGGCGCGCCGCTGGCCGAGGGACAGAAGGACGTGCCGTGGCCCTGCAACGACGACAAGTACATCGTGCATTACCCCGAGACGCGCGAGATCTGGTCCTACGGGTCGGGCTATGGCGGCAATGCGCTGCTGGGCAAGAAGTGCTACGCGCTGCGCATCGCCTCCGTCATGGCGCGCGATGAGGGCTGGCTGGCCGAGCATATGCTCATCCTCAAGCTGACCTCGCCCGAGGGCGTGGTGAAATACGTGGCCGCAGCTTTCCCGTCGGCTTGCGGCAAGACGAACCTTGCGATGCTCGAGCCGACGCTGGCTGGCTGGAAAGCCGAGACCATCGGCGACGACATCGCCTGGATGCGCTTTGGCGACGATGGCCGGCTCTATGCGATCAACCCGGAGGCGGGCTTCTTCGGCGTCGCGCCGGGAACGTCCGCCGAGACGAACCGTAACGCGCTGGAAAGCTGCGCCAGGAACACCGTGTTCACGAACGTGGCGCTGACCCCTGACGGCGACGTCTGGTGGGAAGGCATGACCAAGACACCGCCGGAAGGCCTGACCGACTGGCGTGGCCGCGCCTGGAGCCCTGCGATGGGCGAGCCTGCCGCTCACCCGAACGCCCGCTTTGCCTGCCCTGCCGCGCAATGCCCGGCGATCGCCCCCGAGTGGGAAGACCCCGCCGGCGTTCCGATCTCGGCGATCCTGTTCGGCGGCCGCCGCGCTTCGGCTGTGCCGCTGGTGACCGAAGCCTTCGACTGGGAGCACGGCGTATTCCTCGGCTCGACAGTCGCCTCGGAAGGCACCGCTGCGGCCGAGAACAAGGTCGGCGAACTGCGCCGCGACCCGTTCGCGATGCTGCCCTTCACCGGCTACAACATGGCCGACTACTTCGCCCACTGGCTGAGGATCGGCCAGAAAGCCGGCGCGAAACTTCCGCGCATCTATTTCGTCAACTGGTTCCGCAAAGACAAGAACGGCAAGTTCATCTGGCCGGGCTTCGGCGAGAACAGCCGCGTGCTCAAGTGGATCGTCGACCGCCTCGAAGGCAAGGCCGCCGCGAACGACACGGCCATCGGCCGCGTGCCCGCGAAATCCTCGCTCGACGTTTCGGGCCTCTCGCTCAGCGATGAACAACTCGACGAACTGCTGGGCGTGAACCACGAAATCTGGCGCGATGAAGCCTCGAAAATCCCCGGCTTCTTCGAGAAGTTCGGCGACCGCCTGCCGCAAGCGCTGTGGGACCAGCACACGGGCCTGACACAGCGTCTGGGCTAGTTGAGTTGATATCTCCGTTTTGGTGAAGGCCCGTTCGAAAGAGCGGGCCTTTGCTTTTGGGGCGTATGGCGGTGGGGGGAGTTGCGCTCCGTCGATAGCCCCCCCTCCGTCTCGGCGCGAAGACGCGCCGATCCACCTCCCCCACTTGCGTGGCA
>CAZGWV010000023.1:29149-41792 GCA_964529555.1 uncultured Rhizobium sp. | reverse complement strand
TTCTTGCGGATCTCGAAGTTGCGCTGCTCGACGCGGCGCTGCGAGGTTTCGAGCGCCTTGTTCATCCATTTATGGGTGATGGCCTCGTCTTCCTTGATGCCAAGGCCGCGCATGATGGAGTCGAGGCGTTCGGCGGCGAAGATGCGCAGCAGATCGTCTTCAAGGCAGATGTAGAATTTCGAGCGGCCCGGATCGCCCTGACGGCCGGTACGGCCGCGCAGCTGGTTGTCGATGCGGCGGCTTTCGTGACGCTCGGTGGCCAGCACGTAGAGGCCGCCGGCGGCGAGCGCCTCGGCTTTCTTCTCGCCGACATCGGCTTCGATCTGGGCGTGCAGCGCGCTGATCTCGTCTTCCGTCAGCTCGCGGCCGACCTGTTCGGCTTTCGCCGCGCTCTGGTCGGCGAACAGCATCTCGGTGTTGCCGCCGAGCTGGATGTCGGTGCCGCGGCCGGCCATGTTGGTGGCGACCGTGACGGCGCCGGGGACGCCGGCCTGGGCCACGATGAAGGCTTCGCGCTCGTGATGGCGGGCGTTGAGGACCTGGTGCGGGATCTTTTCCGCCGAGAGCAGGTTCGAGAGCACTTCGGACTTCTCGATCGACACCGTGCCCACCAGAACGGGCTGCTTGCGGCGGACGCAATCCTTGATGTCGACGATGATCGCCTTGTATTTTTCCTTGGCGGTCCGGTAGACGACGTCGTCCTCGTCGATGCGCTGGACCTTGCGGTTCGTCGGAATCTCGACGACTTCCAGCTTGTAGATGTCCTGGAATTCCTGCGCCTCGGTCGAGGCCGTGCCGGTCATGCCGGCCAGCTTGTCGTACAGGCGGAAATAGTTCTGGAAGGTGATCGAGGCCAGCGTCTGGTTCTCGGGCTGGATCCGCGTTTTTTCCTTGGCTTCGATGGCCTGGTGCAGACCCTCGGAGAGACGGCGGCCCGTCATCATGCGGCCGGTGAATTCGTCGATCAGCACCACTTCGCCGTTCTTGACGATGTAGTCCTTGTCGCGCTGGAACAGCTTGTGAGCGCGCAGCGCCTGGTTGGCGTGGTGGACGAGGGTGATGTTGGCGGGCTCGTACAGCGATCCCTGGAGGATGCCGGCCTCGACCATCAGTTCTTCGATCCGCTCGCTGCCGGTTTCGGAATAGACGACCGAGCGCTGCTTCTCGTCGAGCGTATAGTCGTCCTTGGTCAGGTGCGGGATGATCGCGTCGATCTGCTGGTAGAGTTCCGAACGGTCGTCGGTCGGGCCCGAGATGATCAGCGGCGTGCGGCTTTCATCGACGAGGATCGAGTCGACTTCGTCGACGATGGCGTAGCGGTGGCCGCGCTGGACCATGTCGGCCAGCGAGTACTTCATGTTGTCGCGCAGATAGTCGAAGCCGAATTCGTTGTTGGTGCCGTAGGTCACGTCGCAGGCGTAGGCGGCGCGGCGCTGCGCGTCGTCGAGCCCGTGCACGATCTTGCCGACCGAGAGGCCGAGGAAGCGGTAGACCTTGCCCATCCACTCCGCGTCGCGGCTGGCGAGATAGTCGTTGACGGTGATGACATGCACGCCCCGGCCTTCGAGCGCGTTGAGATAGACCGGCGCGGTGGCGACCAGCGTCTTGCCTTCGCCGGTGCGCATCTCGGCGATGCCGCTCTTGTGGAGAACCATGCCGCCGATCAGCTGGACGTCGAAATGCCGCAGACCCAGCGTGCGCTTTGCCGCCTCCCGGACGGTCGCGAAGGCTTCCGGCAGGATGTCGTCCAGCTTGGCGCCGTTGGCGACCTGCTGGCGGAAATCCTTGGTGCGCTGGCGCAGCGCATCGTCCGACAGGGCCTCCGTCACGGGCTCAAGCGCATTGATGCGCTGAACGATGGCTTTGAAGGGTTTGACTTTTCGTTCGTTGACCGAACCAAATAGTTTCTGGGCGATCCCGAGCATACCGATTATCCGCCTGCCAGCCTCACGCGAGCCGAGATGGTCGCGGCGTCCCTCTATATAGTGCGTGCATACGGGGGAGTTATCCGGCCTCGGCTACACCGGCGACAAACCACGAACCCGCCGGAAATGAACCGGGAAGTCCCTCGACTTGCGCCTTGGCGACACGTAAGGACCAGCATTCCCAGTGTCAATCCGACCACTGGCCAAGCACTGGATAACCCGGACTGCCTTTAGCAGCTTGAGGAGCCCTGAATGGCTTTTGGGTCACGCTCCCCCTGGCTATCCGCCCTGTTCCTGTGCGGTTCCGTCGCGTTGCCTGGCGCGCTGGCCGGCTGCGGGGGCGAGGATGCCCCTGTGCCTGCCGCCGTCTCCGTCGATCGGTCGGCCGAGGCCGCCACGGTTAACGGGCAGATCATCTATGTGGCCGACGTGGAACTGGAAGCCCGGATGAAGGGGGTTATCGGGGACGACGAAACGCTGGAACCGAGCAGCGTCGAATTCGACGAGATCCTGGAACAGCTGATCGAAGTGAAGCTCCTGTCCATGGAGGCCATCGCCCGCGGCCTGGATGAGGACCCGGAAGCCCGTCACCGGCTGGAGACGGCGCGCGACAACATCCTTGGCAATGTCCTGCTGGAAGTCATCGCCTCCGAGCGGATAGACGAGGCGGCCATCCGCAAGATGTACGAGACGCAGGTCGCCCTGCTGGAGCAGCAGATGGAGAATGAGGCGCGGCTGCGCCACATTCTCGCGCCGACCAAGGATGCGATCGACAAGATCGCCGCCGAACTGAAGGGTGGGGCGGATTTTGCCGTGACAGCCGCCCGCCGCTCGGCCGACGAAGCGACCCGCATGGATGGCGGCGACCTGGGTTACCTGACAGCAGCGGACGCCTCGCCCGAATTCGCGCGCGTCATTCGCGATGTGCCGCAGGGCGGCGTCTCGCGCCCGTTCGAGGATGCGGAGGGATGGCATGTCGTGAAGGTGGACGAGGTCCGCAAGCGCCGTCCCCCTTCAATTGAAGAACTGCGCGAGCGGATCGAGCGCTATCTCAAGGCGCAACAGCTGGAGCAGATTCTCAAGGAACTGCGCGGCGATGCGACGATCGTGAAGCGCAACGCGCCGCATGGCGCGCGGCCAAGCCAGCCGGCGACGGTTCGTCCCGCGCCACGGCCTGTAGCTGAACCTGCACCCGAGGCTGCTGCTGTCGAGACGCCGCCCGCAACACTACCTGCGGCGACGCCGCCCGCGCGCGGCACGGCGTCCGAAACGCGCGAGCCCGCGACGCCGACACCCGCTCCGCAATAAGGGGTTTACATTTGGCCACCGCGTCCGAACTGCCGGTTTCACCGTTGGCGCCCGCGCGCTTTCCCGTCCTGCCCAAGGTGGGCGGGGTCCAGGCGGTCACGCATTCGCTCGGGCTCTACAAGGGCAAGGTGCGCGACGATCTGCTGGTGATGCACTTCCCCGAGGGCGCATCGGTCGGCGGCATCTTCACGATGTCCTCCACGCGCTCGGACGATGTGGACCGTTGCCGCGAAGCGTTGAAGGCCGGCGGCGGCAGGGCGCGCGTGCTGGTGGTCAACACCGGCAATTCCAATGCGTTCACGGGCGCTGCGGGCATCGCGAAGAATGCTGCAACCATCGCATCTGCGGCCGGGAAATCAGGCTGCGGCGAGCATGAAGTCTATGTCTCGGCGACGGGCGTGATCGGCGAGCCGCTGCCGGCGCATATCGTATCGGGCGGCGTCGAGACGGCGTGGAGCGGGCTTGGCGCGCCGGACTGGGAGAAGGTCGCCCACTGCATCCGCACGACGGACACGTTCGCCAAGGCTGCCGGCGAGACGGTCGATCTCAACCGGCGCAATGTCTCGATTGTCGGCGTGGCCAAGGGCTCGGGCATGATCCAGCCCAACATGGCGACGACGCTCAACTACCTCTTCACCGATGCCGCCCTCGCGCCGAATGTCTGCCAGGCGCTGATCTCGCGGCTGGGCGATCTCACCTACAACTGCATCACGGTCGATAGCGATACGTCTACGTCGGACACGCTGCTGTTCTTCGCGACGGGCGCGGCGGGCGGCGAGCCGATCCATGATCCCGACGATCCGAGGCTCGCCGAATTCGTCGCCGCGATGCATCGCGTGCTGCAGGACCTTGCCACGCAGATCGTCCGCGACGGCGAAGGCGCCTCGAAGATCATCGAGATCACGGTCGAGGGCGCGGCGAGCGATGCATCCGCCAAGATCGTCGCGTGTTCGATCGCCAACTCGCCTCTGGTCAAGACTGCCATCGCGGCAGGCGACGCCAACTGGGGCAGGGTGGTCATGGCCATTGGCAAGACCGCCGAGCCCGTCGAGCGCGACCGGCTAACGCTGTGGTTCGGCGATCACCTCGTCGCCCGCGATGGCGCGCGCGCGCCTGCCTATTCGGAGGAGGCCGCCACGCGCGCCGTTTCCGGCCAGGAAGTGTTCATCCGCGTCGATCTTGGGCTTGGGCAGGGCCGCGCCCGCGTCTGGACCTGCGATTTCACCGATGGTTACGTGAAGATAAACGGCGCCTATAGAAGTTAGCCCCGGACTGCACGCAGCATTTACCCAACCATGCGAGAACAGGCATGCGCACGCTTATGATTGTATCGGCGGCTGCGCTTGTTCGAAGCGACGGGCGTCTGCTGCTTGCGCAGCGGCCCGAGGGAAAGACGATGGCGGGTCTCTGGGAATTCCCAGGCGGCAAGATTGAAGCCGGCGAAAGCCCTCAGGGCGCGCTCTCGCGCGAACTGATGGAAGAGCTGGGCGTCGACGTTGCTGAAGCCGACATGGCGCCTTTTGCGTTCGCCTCGCACGCCTACGAGCGGTTTCATCTCCTCATGCCGGTGTTCCTGATACGGAAATGGGAAGGCGAGATCGTAGCTAAGGAGGGTCAACAGCTCGCCTGGGTGTCTGACGGGGAGATCAGGGGCTATCCAGCTCCTGCCGCGGACCTGCCCCTGTTCGAGCGCTTCATTGACTGGTCGAAGGCGGCACGCGCATGAAAATGTTCAACACCCTCAGGAAATTTCTCCAGGATTGCTCGGGCGCGACCGTGATCGAGTATTGCCTCATCGCTGGCATCATCTCGGTCGCCATCGTCGGCGGCGCATCCGCGATCGGCACGAACACGAACAACTCGTTCAACGCCGTGCAGGCCGGGTTCAACCAGCAGCCGTAAACGGGCGCGCGTGAGTCAGCCCGCCTTCTCGCCGGTTCCGTATTCCCTGACGCCCAGCGCATCCGCAAGGCGCACAGTCGCACTGCCGGGCCGCTTTGCCTTGGGTTGATCCGGCGAGGGCGCCCAGCCGGACAGCGTCACGAATTCGAAGGTTGCGCGCACGCGGCCGTCAGGGTCGGAATAGCGCCGGCCATAAGTCTCCATCGCACGCATCAGGATGCCGCGCGTCAGCGCCGGCGCCGCGCGATCGGCAAACGCCGCCGTCTCGCCCATGCCGCGCAGATCGCCCAGCAGTTTCAGCGGATGCGCATAGCGAACCGTTCGCGCATCGTTGTCGGCCACCGGCATGGCAAACCCCGCGCGCTGCAGCAGGCCCGCGCCATCCATGACATCGAGATAGGGCGAGATGCGGTTGGACGCGCCGCCGCGAACGTCTTCCTCCGCCGACAGCAGCGACTGGCGCAACTCGGTCAGCGTGCGCCCGCCCAGGACTGCGCCGATGAACAGGCCATCCGGCTTCAGCACGCGCCGGATCTGAATCAGCGCGCCGGGCAGATCGTTCACCCAGTGAAGCGACAGCGCGGAGACGACGAGGTCGAACGACGCGTCGGAAAAGGGCAGCGCTTCTTCATCAGCAACAATGTCTGGCCGGAACGCCTCCGCCATATCGGCGGCGACGATCTCGCCCACCCGCGAGGCCACGATAGGGTCGGCGCGCAGCGTCCGCGTTAGCAGGCGGTCATGCGCGCCAAGGTCCAGCACGCGGTCGAACCGGCGATTGATCGCCGAAAGCCGGAAGGCAATGTCTTCCGCCGCGACCTGTTTCAGGAAAGAGTAGTCGCCATAGCTGCGCGCTGCGCGGCTACGGCGGCGCGCATGCAGGCGGCGGTCGAAGACCCGCATGGGATCGGGCCGGGCCGAGGGGGGAAGGGGTGACGAGGTCATCTGACGCCAATGTAGCCACGGACGCGCGCGCCGGTAAGCTGCGGCGTGGCGGCTCACCCGGACGTGTGCGGGCCGGCAGGCGGCTGGCCGGGCTGATCTGGCCGCAGAGGTCGTTGATTACGCACCGGGAATTGCCCGGTCCCGGCCCGCTGGAGCCCGAACTCTGGTCGCGGCTGAACTTCATTACGGGCGCGCTTTGCCGCTGCTGCGGCATTCCCTTCGAGATCGCCGTGGAGCCGGACCAGCTTTGCGGCGCCTGCCTCGTCCGGCTGCCAGCCTACGATCGGGCGCGGGCGGCCCTTATCTATGGCGACGTCTCGCGCGATCTGGTGCTGGGCCTCAAATATCAGGGCCGGCGCGACGGGCTGGGCACGCTGGCCGGCTGGATGACCGGCGCGGGGGCGGAATTGCTGGCGGAGGCGGACCTGATAACGCCCGTGCCATTGCACTATTTCAGGCTGATCCGGCGGGGTTTCAACCAGTCTGGCTGGCTCGCCGCCGCCCTGTCGCGCACCAGCGGCGTGCGCCTGTCGGTCGATGCGCTGAAGCGGGTCCGGTCAACGCCGATCCAGGGCAATCTCTCGGGAGACGCAAGGCGGCGGAACGTGCAGGGCGCTTTTCGCGTGCGCCGCAGCCGGATCAAGCTGGTGAAGGGCAAGCGTGTGCTGCTGGTTGATGATGTTCTGACCACTGGCGCCACGGCAGAAGCCTGCGCAAGGACGCTGAAACGGGCAGGGGCAGCCTGCGTCGATGTGATCACACTTGCCCGAGTTGCGGGGCCAAGAACGCCAACCATATAAATTGGAACGATTCCAGAGTTTCAACGCTCTGTTATAAGGTGAGGTTCAGGTTCCAGCGTCCACGATCTGCGGTGGTCCGGTTGGTGGATGAGGTCAAGGTCAGGAGTTTGGCTGTGTCGGCGCGGGTTGAGATCTACACGCGGGAATATTGCGGCTACTGCACGCGCGCGAAGGCGCTGCTTGCATCCAAGGGCGTTGAGGTGGTCGAGTATCGCGCTGCGGATAACGCCGAATATCGCCGCGAGATGATCCAGCGCTCCAACGGCACGACGTATCCGCAGATATTCATCAACGGTCGCCATGTCGGCGGCTCCGATGATATCCACGATCTCGACTATCAAGGCCGGCTCGATCCGCTGCTCGCCGAACCGGCCATTGCATAAAGGGAGCGCCGAAGCTTGATCCGCTACTCTCTCGCATGTTCGGGGGAACATGAGTTCGAGGCATGGTTCTCGGACTCGAAGGCCTATGACCGTCAGCGCAAGCGCAAGCTGATTGAGTGCCCAAAATGCGGATCGACCGAGGTGAGCAAGCGGATCATGGCGCCGACCGTGCGCTCGTCCGACAGGGCGGTTCCCGCCGAAGTCGCTGCCGCGAAGGTCGCCGCAGAGATCCGCCAGCACATCGAGACGACGCACGACTATGTCGGCGACAAGTTCGCCGATGAGGCGCGCTCCATGTATTACGGCGAGACCGAGACCCGGCCCGTCTGGGGCGAGGTGACCCCGGAAGTGGCGCAGGAACTGGTTGAGGAGGGCGTGCCCGCCCTGCCGCTGCCCAAGCCGTTTGCGCCGGAGCCGCCCAGGCGGCGGGCCAAGCTGAACTAGAACAAGTCGCCAAAGCCGGGCCAATCCGGCGTCTCGCCGAGCGGGCGCTGGTCGTGCTAGGACTGCGGCCAATACGAGAGGACAAGCCCATGACGATGGGATTCATCGACGCCACCGACGCGCCGCCGCGCCACACCAACGAGATCAAGCTGCACGGCCCCGAAGCGTTCGCCGGTATGCGCAAGGCCGGTCGCCTCGCGGCTGAATGCCTCGACATGCTGGCTCCTCACATCGTACCGGGCGCGACTACCGGCAAGATCGACGATCTCGCGCGCGAGTTCGTGCTGGCCGGCGGCGGCTTGCCGGCGTGCCTGTTCTACAAAGGCTATCGCCACACCGTCTGCACCTCGATCAACGAAGTCGTCTGCCACGGCATCCCGACCCCGCAGCGCGTGCTCAAGGAAGGCGACATCGTCAATGTCGATGTTACCGTGATCGTCGATGGCTGGCATGGCGACACCTCGCGCATGTATGCGGTCGGCCCGGTGAAGCGCAAAGCCTCGCGGCTGATGGATGTCACCTACGAGTCGATGATGAAGGGGATCGGGGCGATCAAGCCGGGCGCGCGCCTTGGCGACATCGGCGCCGCCATTCAGGAATTCGCTGAACGCCAACGCTACTCCGTGGTGGAGGCGTTCTGCGGCCACGGCCTCGGCCGCGTCTTCCACGACTCGCCGAATATTCTCCACTTCGGCCGCCGTGGGCATGGCGACGAGTTGCGCCCCGGCATGATCTTCACGGTCGAGCCGATGATCAATCTTGGCCGCCGCGATGTGGCGCTGATGCAGGACGGATGGACCGCGAAGACGCGCGACCGTTCGCTGTCCGCGCAGTACGAACACTCCATCGGCATCACCGAGACGGGCGTCGAGATATTCACCCTGTCGCCGGCGGGGCTTCACACGCCTCACGCCACGGGCGCATCCGCAGATTGATCCGATGGCGGAAGGGGGGAAGCCGAAATCAGGAACGCATGAAGGCCCGGCGCGGCACTATCATGGCCATCGGGAACGGCTGCGCCAGCGCGTGCTGGAGGGCGATGGCGGCCACCTGAAGGACTACGAATTGCTTGAGCTGATGCTCTACGCTTTCATCCCGCGCGTCGATACCAAGCCCATAGCAAAGGAATTGCTGGCAAGGTTCGGGACCGTGTCCGGCGTGCTGGCGGCCCCGCCTGAGCGCCTGATGGAAGTGAAGGGCGTTGGCGAGACTGCCGCGTCCTACATCCGCGCCGCCAGCCTCCTGCTGCATCGCGCCGCAGGAGATCAGATCGCCGACCGCCCGGTCATCACCAACTGGGCCGCCCTTCTGAATTATGTGAAACTGGCGCTGCGCCACGAGAAGTCCGAGCAGGCGCGCGTGCTCTATCTCGACCGCAAGAACAAGCTTATTGCCGACGAGATAGCAGGGAGGGGCACAGTCGACCACGCGCCGGTCTATCCGCGCGAAATCGCACGCCGCGCGCTGGAGCTGTCGGCCTCCGCCGTCATCCTCGTCCACAATCATCCCAGCGGCGACCCCACGCCCTCGCGCGCCGATATCGATCTCACGCGCGACATAGAGAAGGCGCTCGCGCCGCTGGAGATAAGGCTGCACGACCATCTCGTCGTGGGCGCGGCCGAGACGATCAGCATGAAGGCCAAGGGTCTGATCTAGGCTCAAATCTTTGCTGCGCTGCGGCACGACTTGTCGTCGTATTTACCGGCATTCCGCTTGCCCTCGGGCAATGCGAAGCTAGGGTGCCCCCACGACGGCTCGGGAGCAGCCGCAGGGAGGACATCTTGGCGATAGCACCATCGACACCGGCGGGCGAAGCCCCGGCCGGCGGGCAGAGTTTCGGGACGCCGGGCTATCGGGCGTACGTGTTGCTCTCCCTCACCTTCGTCTACACGCTCAACTTCATCGACCGTAACCTGCTCGGCGTCGTCGGCCCGCAGATCATCCGCGAGTTCGGACTGAGCAGCACCGAGTATGGCTTCCTCAACGGTCCTCCATTCGCACTGTTCTACGCGCTGATGGGTATTCCGATCGCGATGGCGGCCGACCGTTTCAATCGCGTCGCCATCATGGCGCTGTGTATTGCGGTGTGGTCGCTGATGACGGCGCTGTGCGGCTTCGCCACCAGCTTCGTCTTCCTGCTGATCGCGCGCATCGGCGTCGCCATCGGTGAGGCCGGCGGCACGCCGCCCTCGAACTCGATCATCGCCGACTACTTCAAGCCGAAGAGCCGCGCCAACGCGCTCGGCATCTTCGCCATGGGGGTCACTATCGGCAGCGCGCTGGCCAGCGGTTTTGGCGGCGTCATCGTCGGCCTGACCGATGAGACCGTCGTGGGCTTCTTCAGCACGTTCGGTCTGCCCGACATTCACGAACAGCTTGGCTGGGGCGAGAATTTCGGCTGGCGCTTCGCGTTCATCGCGCTCGGCCTGCCGGGCCTCGTCATCGCGGTAGTCCTGTTCTTCACAGTCAAGGAACCGCCGCGCGGCTTCTCCGACCCGCCGGGAACGCCGCGTGTCGAAAAAGCCAGCATCGGCGCGACGCTCAAGGAACTCGGCTCCAAGCCGACCTTCTGGACGATGTCGATCGGCGCCTCGCTCGTCGCCTTCGTCGGCTACAGCATGTTCGCCTTCCAGGCGGTGATGATGGACGGCGTACATGGCATGTCGTCGGCCACCTTCGCCCTGACGTACGGCGTCCCGCTGGCCCTGATCTCCGCGGTCGGCACGTTCGCCGGCGGATATCTGACGCAACTGATCACGCCGAGGTCCGTCACGGCTGTTGCGTGGATCCCCGCAGTGGGTCTGCTTCTGGCGATCCCGCTCTATATCCTGGGCTTCTACATGACTCCGGGCTTGCCGCAGTTGATCGTCTGGGGAGCCGGCGCGCTGTGCCACTATGCCTATCTCGGTTCGCAGTACACGATCGGGCAGGGCGTGGTGTCGCAACGCGGGCGCGCTTCGGCGATCGCGATCCTGCTGTTCATCGTCGCTGTGATCGGCAACGGCATCGGCCCGCTTGTCGGGGGGATGCTGTCCGACATGTTCATGGCGATCGAGGTCAAGGCGCGCGATGCGTCCGGCCTGCTGACGCACGCCCAGTGTCTCAAGGCGGCGACGACCAGAGGCGCCGAAGCGATTGCCGCGCTCGGCATGACGCCGGAGGACATCGATCTCTGCAAGGCGGCGTATGGCGAAGGCCTGCGCCAGTCGATGGCCGCCGTGGTTCTGTTCTTCATTCCTGCTGCAGGTCTGTTCTACATGGCCTCGCGCACGCTGAAGAAGGACATGGTTGTCAAGCCGGTCTGATACCGGCTGGCATAGTCACCGTTACACGGCCGGGCTCCCGCAGGAGTCCGGCCGTTTGCGTTTGCAGCATGACGTTGTTGTCAGTGCGAGCGCGCGTCGCCTCGCGCAATTTGGGGTGGACCGATGTACGCAAAGCCGTAAGCATCACTTCTGGTTGTAGGGGCGCGGCCACAGCGCCTGCACAAGCGGGAGTAGGATATAATGGGCACGCAAACCGGCGCTGCAGGCGCCGACGCGCCGGCGATGACAGGCGGCGAGGGACATCTCACCGGCTATGGTACGAAAGCGTATCGTAGCTACGTGCTCAACGCGCTGCTGTTCGTCTACATCCTCAACTTCCTCGATCGCGGCCTGCTGGGCATTGTCGCGAAGCCGGTGATGGACGAACTCGAGATTTCCAGGGGCGACTTCGGTCTGCTCACCGGCATCGGCTTTGCGCTGTTCTATTCAGTGGTCGGCATTCCGTTGGCGCGCTTTGCCGAACACGGCCACCGGGTGTGGATCATGACGATCTGCATCGCGCTGTGGTCCGCGGCGACGGCGCTGTCGGGCATGGTTGCGCCGGTCGAGTTCGGCGGCGTGGTGATCTCCGGCTTCGTGATGCTGTTGATCTGCCGCGTCCTGGTGGGGGTCGGCGAGGCTGGCTGCACGCCGCCGGCCAACTCGATCGTCGCGGACTACTATCCGCCGAAACGCCGCTCGACCGCGCTTGGCTATTACGCGATGGGCGTCACGATGGGGACGCTTTCCGCGAACCTGATCGGCGGGCCTGTGGCGGACGCCTTTGGCTGGCGCCAAGCTTTCATCTATATCGGCATGGCCGGTGTCGTCGTGGCGGTGATTTTCCGTCTGACCGTGAAGGAGCCGCCGCGCGGCTATACCGACCCGCCCGGCGTCGTTAAGGCAAAGCGCGCGACTTTCGTCGAAGCGCTGAAGGAACTGGGCTCGAAGAAATCCTTCTGGCTGATGGCCGCCGGGGCAACGCTGGCCTCGTTCTGCGGTTATGGCATCACGACTTTCCAGACAGACTTCCTGATGGGCACGCACAGCATAACGCTGACCGAGGCGGCGCTTCAGTTCAACGTACCGTCTGCATTCGCGGCGTCGGTGGGCGTGTTCCTGACGGGATGGATCGCGGAGAAGGTTGTGAGGACGCGGCCGAATGCGATCGCATGGCTGCCGGCCGTGGGCCTTATCGCTTGCGTGCCATTCTACGTGATGGGCTTTTCGTCGGACAACAAATGGGTGGCGTTGATCGGCATCTGCCTCGGCGCCGGCATCAAGTACGGCTATCTCGCGGCACAATACACGATCGGGCAGGGCGTCGTTGGCGCCCGCACGCGCGCGACCGCAACGGCCATCCTGCTCTTCATCGTGAACCTGCTTGGCTACGGACTCGGCCCGCCCTTTATCGGCTTTGTCGCCGATACGCTGTTCGCGATGCAGGCCAATGCCGAGGGTTTCGCTGAACTGACGGCAAGATCGTGCAGGGGCGATGCGCTGCTGGCCTTGCCGGAGGCGGGGCAGGCATTCTGCAAGATAGCGGACGCCAAGGCGCTGCAGAACTCGCTGGTGATCACCTCGGTGCTGTACGCACTGCCGGCGGTGTTCTTCCTGCTCTGCGTCAGGAC
>CAZGWV010000023.1:9423-29049 GCA_964529555.1 uncultured Rhizobium sp. | reverse complement strand
GGCGTCGTCGCCGTCTCGCCGGATAATCTGCCTGCCATCCGCAAGGCGGCTGCAAAGGCCGGCAAGGTCGTGATCTGCCATGGCAAGCTCAACAAGGCGCTCGCGCCTGCCGGCAAGGAGATCGTCGATGCACTGAAGGCCGATGGCGTCGAGCTATGGTGTCTCGGCAAGAATGGCGATGGCAGCCCGAAGCATCCGCTCTATCTGCGCGCCGACACGCCGCTGGTCCGTTTCTGAACCCCCAATGCGCAAGCTCGATATTCACCCCGACAAGAAGCTCCGCAATCCGGGACGGCATCTGCGCGCCCTGTCGCGCTGGCCCGAACAGATCGTGCAGCAACTGCCATCTCCCGAGCAGTGCGAGGGGGCGCGCTACTGGAACTTCAAGATCCCGGTCTATTCCAAACTGGTCGATCCCGAGCACGCAACACTGGCTACGCGGCGCGCGTGCCTCGCCGTGATCCTCGCCGCCGCCGAAGCCGTCGAGCGTTCGCCGCATCGTCCCGCCGACTGCCGCGTCGCCTGCCTCGTCTCGACGCCGTCACTGTTCCAGTCCGAAGTCACACTGTTCTTCGACGACGCCTATTTCGAGACCTTCCTCCCGCGCGAGGAGGGCAAGCGCACCTATTTCGACGGCGGTTGGGTCGAGGATGAACCGGCCGATATCGCCGATCTCGGTGATCTCGCCATGCCTGCACCCGAAGGAATGGAGCTGCGCGGCGGCGTTCTCTTGCGTCAGTACGATCCCGCGTGGGGTCCGAAGCCTGTCGAGCAGACCACCTGGGTCTGGGCGTACGGACGGCGCTGATCCTGGCCCCGCGCACAGCCAAAAGCGAAACCGCCCCGGAATCCGTCGGGACTCCGGGGCGGCGCCGTCGCGGGTAGAACTTGTGGCTCAGTCAGCCAGTACCTTAGCCAGCAAGGCGCTGGATGTAGTCGAACTCGCGGGCGCGGCGTTCGCGCTTCTTGGCGGGCTGGAAGGCCACGCGGGCGTGCTCGGCGCAGTAGGGCGAGCCTTCGGCGCTGGCATGGCCGCAGAAGCCGAAATTGTTGTCGGCCGGATCGCCGATCGGCCATTTGCACATGGAGTCCTTCACGGTGAGCACCGTGACCATGTCGCCATTCGGAAGGCGCTGCGGCTCGATATTGGCCTCGGCCTCGGTGATGTGCGTGTGGGCAGGTTCCGGGCGCACGGCGAGCGCGGTCTGCTGGCGCGGCGCAGCGGAGGCCGTCTGGCGCGGCATGGCCTGCGGCTTGGGCCGGGCAAGGCGCGGCGGGCGCTTCACGGGACGCGACGGAGTCGCCCGCCCGGAGAGTCCCAGACGGTGTACCTTGCCGATCACCGCATTGCGGGTGACCGAGCCCAGCCGCTTGGCGATCTGGCTTGCACTGTGCCCTTCGGCCCAGAGTTTCTTGAGTTCTGCAACGCGTTCTTCGGTCCAGCCCATGAATCTGTCTCCACAGCCTTAGGGAATCGCGCAAGACACTAGATATAGGTCGGTACTGCGGCGGCCCCATGCCCTATTTCTAGGGATAGTATCTGCGATGCCGATGGCCGCAATATGCTGGGGCGCTTCTCAACAGGTTAATCAATATATTGGGGTTGTACACAGGCTGGCTGAGTTCTGCTGCCTGTCGGACGGTTGCTGCAGGTTGTGGCCGTGGGGACTCAACTTTCAGGGGAGGTTCCCCGTGCGGACTCGGTTTGGACTCGGTCGCCCGTTTCTGCGCTTCCATGTGGATATCGCAGCGGCATGGGCGCCGCGCAGGCCATGAGCCGGTCCCGCCGCTATTCCGTGTGCAGCGCCTTGCGGCTGGCCTCTGCCGACAACATTTCCATGGCGAAACCGCAGCAGGGGCATAGAACGCGGCCATGGACCAGATTCTGAGCCGCCCCGCCGTGGATGCCGCCGACCGCCCGCTGAAGCCGCGACAGTACGGCGCCGTGAACTGGGTCGGTCTATGGACGCTGTGTCTGCGCGAGACCCGCCGGTTCTGGAAGGTCGGATTGCAGACACTGTTTGCGCCTGTCGTTTCCAGCCTGCTGATGCTGTTCGTCTTCAAGCTGGCGTTCGGCCAGGCTTCGGGCGGAGGGGGCAATGGCGGCCTCGTCGGCGGCGTGCCGTTCGAGATATTCCTGGCGCCGGGCGTCGTGATGATGGCGATCCTCAACAATGCCTTCGCCAATACCTCGTCCTCGCTGATCATTGCGAAGGTGCAGGGCAATTCGGTGGATTTCATGATGCCGCCCCTGTCGCCGGGCGAGCTTACCGTGGGCTTCCTTTCCGGCGCCGTCACACGCGGCGTGCTGGTTGGCGTCGCCACCTGCGCGGCGATCTGGATCCTGCAGGTCACGCCCTTCCAGATCGCCAACCTTGGCGCGGTGGTTTTCTTCTCGGTGATCGCCTCACTGTTCATGGGCGCGGTCGGCCTGCTGGGCGGTATCTGGGCCGACAAGTTCGATCACATGGCGGCGGTGCAGAATTTCGTCATCATGCCGCTCACCATGCTGTCGGGCACCTTCTACCCGATCAGCCGCCTGCCCGAACCTTTTGTGACGATCAGCCATTTCAACCCGTTCTTCTTTATGATCGACGGCTTCCGCTACGGCTTCACGGGCCACGCCGAAAGCAATCTCGTGCTCGGCGGCGCCTTCTGCCTCGCGATCACGCTGGCCCTGTGCGGCTGGTGCTGGGCGCTGCTGCGCTCGGGCTACAAGCTGAAGGCCTGACCGGCGCGGCGTCTCCTTCGCCCTATTTTGTTGACATAGCGGGCCTTCGGCCCCATTCAGCGCGCTTCAAAAATGGCCCTTGAACAAGGTCAGGAGTTCTTTCTTTCCCACCGCCGGCGTCACGCTTCCAGATAGCGTTTAGGGAGATACCCCCATGTCGAACGCAGTGCTTCCCGTCTACGGCCCGAGCCCGGTCGTGTTCGAGCGAGGCGAAGGCGTGCGCATGTATGACGCGGCCGGAAAGCCCTATCTCGATTTCATCGCCGGCATCGCCGTCAACTCGCTGGGGCATTGCCATCCGGCGCTCGTGAGCGCGCTTACCACGCAGGCCAACACGCTCTGGCACACCTCCAACATGTTCCGCGTGCCGGGGCAGGAGCGTCTGGCGCAGCGCTATGTCGACCTGACGTTCGCCGACTTCGCCTTCTTCACCAACTCGGGCGCAGAATCGATCGAAGGCTGCATCAAGATCGCGCGCCGCTACCAGTGGTCGAAAGGCATGCCCGACCGCATCGGCATCCTGTCGTTTGAAGGTTCGTTCCACGGCCGCACGCTCGGCGGCATCAACGCCGGCGCGCAGGAGAAATACCGCGAAGGCTTCGGCCCGCGCCTGCCCGGCTTCCGCTCCATCGGCTGGGAAAACGTCGAGGCGCTGAAAGCCGAGATCGTGAAGCCGGATCTCGCCGCCGTCGTGATCGAGCCCGTACAGGGCGAGGGCGGCGTGCGCGAAGCCAACCACGACTTCCTCCGCCTGCTGCGCAAGCTGTGCGACGAGAACGGCGTGCTGCTGATCTATGACGAGATCCAGTGCGGCGCCGGGCGCACGGGCAAGCTGTTCCATCATCAGTGGATCGCTGGCGCCGAGCCTGATCTGCTTGCGGCTGCCAAGGGCATCGGCGGCGGCTTCCCGATGGGTATGATCCTCGCGACGGCGGAAGCCGCCTCCGGCATGGCCAAGGGCGTCCACGGCACCACGTTCGGCGGCGGCCCGCTGGCGATGGCGGTCGGCAACGCCGTGCTCGACGTGATGACCGGCGAGGGCTTCCTCGAACAGGTGCGCCGTGTCGCGGGCTTCATGCAGCAGGGCATGGAAAGCCTGAAAGGCCGCTATCCCGAACTCGTGCTCGACATCACGGGCGCGGGCCTGCTGCGCGGCTTGCGCATGCGCGACGATCCGATGCCGCTGCGCGGTACGCTGTCCGAGCGCGGACTGCTTGTCGGCACGGCGGGCAACAACACGCTGCGCCTCGCGCCGCCGCTGGTGGTCACCGAGGATGACGTGCGCCAGGCGCTCGACATCATCGACCAGCAATTCGCAACCATGATGACGGCTGCCGGTTCGTAAGGCTCGCGACATGAACCATTTTCTCGATCTCTGGCCGATTTCATCGGCCGAGCTGCGCTCTATCCTCGACAACGCGAAGGCGCGGAAAGCTGCGCGCAAGGGCTTGCCGAAAGGAGCGCCTGACCGTGACGCGCCGCTCGCCGGCCACACGCTCGCGATGATCTTCGAGAAAAACTCGACGCGCACCCGCGTCTCGTTCGACATGGCCATCCGCCAGCTCGGCGGCACGTCGCTGATCCTCACCGCCGGCGACTCCCAGATCAGCCGGGGCGAAACCATCGAAGACACGGCGCGTGTTCTCTCGCGCTATGTCGACGCCATGATGATCCGCGCCAACCGCCACGCCGATGTCGAGGCGCTGGCGCAGGCGGCGAGCGTGCCGGTCATCAACGGCCTCACCGAGAAGTCGCATCCCTGCCAGATCATGGCTGATCTCCAGACGCTGGAAGAGGCGGGCCTCACGCTGAAGGGCGCCCGCATCGCCTGGGTGGGCGATGGCAACAACGTCACCTCCAGCTTCATTCACGCCGCGCCTAAATTCGGCTTCTCGCTCGCCATCGGCACGCCCGCCGGCTACGATCCCAACATGGCCGATGTCGAACGCGCGCGCGCCGAGCAAGGCCGCATCGATCTCTTCCGCGATCCGAAGGAAGCCGTTGCCGGCGCCGATGTCGTCGTGGCGGATACGTTCGTCTCGATGGGCGACAAGGACGGCGACAAGCGCCTCGCCGATCTCGCGGCCTACAAGGTGAGCGCAGACCTGATGCGCGCAGCAAATGGCGGCGCGAAGTTCCTGCACTGTCTGCCGGCCCATCGCGGCGAGGAAGTCGATGCCGACGTCATCGACGGCCCGCAATCGCTGATCTTCGACGAAGCCGAAAACCGCCTCCACGCCCAGAAGGCGATCCTGGAGTGGTGTTTGAGGGGTTAAGCACGCCCTCGTGGTTCGACGGACGCGCTACTGCGCTGGCGCGCAGCACCGCTGCTCACCATGAGGGTTACTTTGCTGTCCGTGATTAGCCCTCATGGTGAGCAGTAGCGCCATGCAGCGCATGGCGTTACGTCCGTCGAACCACGAGGGCGTGCTCGCAGCCTAGCCTTTCATATTCAACAATGACAGGAACTCGCGCCGCAGGGTCGGGTCTTGCAGGAACACGCCGCGCATCACCGAGTTGATCATTTTCGAGCCGACATCGCGCACGCCGCGCCACTGCATGCAGAAGTGATCCGCCTCCATCACCACGGCGACGCCATCCGGCATCAGCTTGTCGCCCAGCAGGTCGGCCATGCGCGCGATCGCTTCCTCCTGAATCTGCGGACGCGACATGATCCATTCGGCGAGCCGCGAATATTTCGACAGGCCGATCAGGTTCGATTGCTTGTTCGGCATCACGCCGATCCACAATCGCCCCATGATCGGACAGAAATGATGGCTGCAGGCGCTGCGCACCGTGATCGGCCCGACGATCATCAACTCGTTGAGGTGCTCGGCGTTGGGAAACTCGGTCACCGGCGGCGGCGGAAGATAGCGCCCGCGGAACACCTCTCTGACGTACATCTTGGCGACGCGCCGCGCCGTCTCGTGTGTGTTGTGGTCGTTCTGCGTGTCGATCACGAGGCTGTCGAGCACGCCCTGCATCTTGTCCTGCACCTCGGCCTGCAGCGCCTCAAGATCGCCCGGCTCCAGAAATTCCGAGATGTTGTCGTTGGCGTGGAAGCGCCGCTTGGCCTTCTCCAGCCGTGCGCGGATGCGGGCGGATGCGGGCTCGGACCTGTTGCTCTTGTCGCTCATGCGGGGCGTCTTTCATGGCGTGGGCCGGGTTGTTCCGATCCCTTTGCCAGTCTTCTACGCGGCAGAGCGGCGTTCGTCTCAATTATTCGGGCGCTGTACTCGCGCCCGTGCCGGCCACCTTCGCTGAAGGCGGGGAGGGTCGGGGCCGCAATCGCCGGCCTCTCGGCGCCTGGGTTACGGCTCGCGCCATGCGCGCCCGGAATGACGCTGCCGCAAGCGTTTGAGCCCATCCCGCCGGGTTGAAACCCTGCGGCAGCGCCCCCATTTGGCGCGGATGCTCACACATGATAGCTCCCTCCCCATGGTCAATAATCCCACGCCTTTCGATGCCCTCGGCGCAGGCGACGATTTCGTCGCAACGTTCCAGATCGAGGATACGTCCGTCCGCGGCCGCATCGCCCGGCTGGGCGATGGCGTGCTCGATCCCATCCTGAAGCGCCACGATTATCCGCGCTGGGCCGCCTACCTGCTGGGCGAGGCCGTGACGCTGGCTGTGCTGGTGTCGGCCTCCCTCAAGTTCGATGGCAAGGTGCTGGTGCAGGCTCAGGGCGAGGGCCCCGTCTCGCTGCTGGTCGCCGAAGCGCGTTCCGATGGCGGCGTGCGCGGCTATCTGCGTCTCAACAAGGAGAAGTGGGCCTTTATCGAGAAGGTCAACAAGGGGCAGCGCCCGCACATCCCGCAGGCGCTGGGCAAGGGCGTCATGGCGCTCATGCTGCAGCCCAACGACTCCAGCCAGCAACCCTGGCAGAGCATGGTGCCGATAGAAGGCGCCACGCTCTCCGATTGTGCGCAGATGTGGTTCTCGCAATCCGAGCAGGTTCCCACGCGCGTGCGCCTGGCGGTGGCTGAAGTCTCCGAGCCCGGCGGCACGAAGCGCTGGCGCTCAGGCGGCGCGCTGATCCAGCAGGTCGCCGGGGACGCTGCGCGCGGCGCGACGGACGAGCCGTGGGACAATGCCCGCCACCTGTTCGACACGGTCGAGGACATCGAACTGGTCGACCCGGATGTGTCCTCGGGCACGCTCCTGTTCCGCCTGTTCCACGAGAATGGCGTGCGGCTGGAGCCGCCCAAGCCGCTGACGGACAAGTGCACCTGCTCGGAAGAGAAGCTGTTCTCGACCATCAGCCAGATGGACAAGGGCGAACTCAAAGCCCTCGCCGACGCCGATGGCGCCATCGCTGCGGACTGCCAGTTCTGTGGCCGGATCTATCGGTTCCAGGCCGACCGGATCTAGCTGGCCGCGTCTCTGCGATCCCCCGACAAAGAGCCGCCGCGGACCCAGGGTCCGCGGCGGCAGTTGGCATGGTCGTCCCTACAGGAGGAGGAGAGCGAGGGTTCGAGCCATGTTCGAAAGGGTCACTTGCGGCGGAAGAACTCCTTCACGCTCGTGAAATCCTGGCCAACCCGCGTGAACGACATCCACATGCCCGTCGCGCAGGCGATGGTCACGAATGCCATCAGGATCAGCGTGATGATGTCCCACACCGGGCGGGCGCGCATGAACGAGAAGTCCATGCTGTGCAGGCCGGACTCGAACCAGCGATAGCGCTTGGACGTCGCATCGATGATCCGCGCATCCCCCGTGGTCGCATTGAAATAGACATGCGTCTGATCGGGATCGGTCAACGTCAGGCGATAGACCGGGAATTCCACCGGCTGTTTGTGTCCATAATAGTAGTCGTCTTCCTGCGTCAGCACGTCGAGCTTGCCTGAAGCGAGCAGGCCGCCGCGCGCCTGCAGGCCGGCTTCCAGCTCTGCCTGCTGCAGCGGGGCAGGGCCGTTGGCGCCGAGGCGGATGCTCGTCCCATCCGCCATCTGCGCGATCAGGTAAGGCTGGCCCATGAAAGGCGCCGCGCGCATCGCCCTGGCGCCGGCTAGGGCCGGATCGGTTTGCGCTGCGGTGAGGATCGCGCGGGCGTCGCCCACGGTCATCTTGCTGGCGACTTCCTCGCGTGTAATCGCAGGTTCGCTCTCCAGTAGACCCCAGGGGCTCATCGTCAGCAGGCCGGAGAAGGTCCATGTCAGCACGAGCGCGCCGGCGAATGTGCCGAAGACGTGGTGCCACATCCATATCGGGCGATTGCGGTAGGGCCACCATTTGCCCGAGCGGCCGCGCAGGCGGATGAAGCCGATCACCATGCCGGTGACGACGAGGAAGCAGCCGATCGCCGACGACCAGATCACGACCTCGTTCCACAGCGGGCCGTTCTCGCGCAGCACGGTCGGATAAAGCCAGTGCGGCACGGCGCCGAGCCAGTTCCAGAACCGCTCATGGCCATTTGTGTCGAGCACCACTTCGCCGGTCTTGCCGTTGACATAGGCGCGGCTTGCGCCCGCATCGTTGAACTCGACCTTCCACAGGGGCTGCCAGCGCCGCGCACCCTGCACCGACCACTGGTCGTTATGGATGGTGTAGAGTTTGGATACCTCGCCATTGATGGCGTTCCCGGCGGCGTAGGTCGCCGCCACGCGGCGCACGGCCTCTTCGCTCAGCGGCGCGATCTCGGCGCCGGTCGCCAGGTCGTAGACCGCGGCTGCGCTGCCTGAGGTGCGCAGCACGGCTGCGCCATCCAGCATCTCGATGCGCGAATTGCCCAGTTCATCGCTGTCGGCGAGCGGAAGCTCGGCGCAGCAATTGTTCAGATCGAGCGCATCCAGCCCCGCCAGACGCTCCTGTTGCGTCGTGACAGGGAAGGGCTGGTACATCATCACGAAGCCGGACACGCACCACAGCGTCATCAGCACGCCCAGCACGACGCCGACATAGCGGTGTACGACGATGAGCGATTTGATGATCATCAGGGTGCTTCCACAATCGCAGACTTTCCGAGCCGTCTCCGGTGGGGAGGAGGATACCGGAGACGGCGCCTGTCTATCAGAAAGCGTAGCTGTAGGAGACGTGGAATGTCTGGGGGACGCCACGGATGCCGAATTCGAACGGCGCGGTCGTGTCGCCCGCCGCCGCGCCCGAACGCCCGAGGTTCGTCACATATTCCTCGTCGAACAGGTTCTGTACCCGCGCGGTCAGTTTGTGCTTGTGGTCCGCGTCGATGTAGATGTGGCCGGACAGGTCGACGACGAAATGCTCGCCGAAATCCTGCGCAACGCCGCCGACAACGAGGGTGCTCTTGATCGTTCCGACCCAGAGGGCGGAGGAGTTCACGCCCCAGGAGCCGCCGTCATACGACGCGCCGATCTTGCCGTAGCGACGCGGAACGCGCGCCCGCTGGATGCCAGCGGCGTCAACGGTCTCCGAAGCGGTGTAGCTGGCCATCAGCGAGAAGCCGTTGCCGAAGTCAGCCGTTCCGGTGAACTCCATGCCGCGCACTTTCGAGATGCCGGGATTGTTCGAGAAGAACTCGTTGCCGATGAAGAACTCGTTCTCGGGCGTGCCTGGGATCGGATCGGCGATGTTCGGGTAGAGCAGGCTGCAGTTTGTCGCCGGGGATGCGTCGTCGCACGCCGTCGTGCCGATCAGGTTGTCGATGTCGCGGTGGAAATATGTCGCCTGCCAGCCCAGCGATGCGCCAGCATCGACCGTGCCGCCGAGGCTGACGTTGAAAGCTTCGGCTTCCTCGGCTTCGAGGTTCGGATTGCCGAGTTCGAAGGACTCGATCGCGTAGAGCTGTTCCGCGGTCGGCAGGAGGAAGCTCGTGCCGATGTTGGCTTCGGCATAAAGGCCTGGAAGGAAGTCGTACCGGCCCGATGCATTCCAGACGGTGATGCTGGCGCCCTGGCCTTCGCTGTGCCGTACGCCGACGGCGAAGGAGGCGTTCTCGATCAGGTCCGGCGTGGAGCGGATCTGGCCGAAGAAGGCGTTCACTTCCTCTTCCTGGTCGGGGATGAACAGGAAGTCGTCCTTGCCCGAATATGTCTGGTAGTCGTAGCCCACGAGATATTCGAACGGGCCGCCCGGCGTCAGCTTGGCAAGCGCATTGACGCCCTTGTCCTCGAAGCCCCAGTAGACGTTGGCGCCGCCCGAGACCTGACCGATGATCGGGCCAGTGCCGCCCTGCAGCTGGTTGAAGATGGTGGTGACGTCCGAATCCCAGTCGTGCCAGTAACCCTTGACGAGCAGTTCCGCCCAGTCGGCCGGGCGGTATTCGAGACCGAGGCTGGCCACGTCCTCGTCGCGCACATTCTTGGAATAGGCGAGGCGGCGCGGGTTCTGGTTGTCATTGCGCGCGTCGGCGTGGTGGTAGCGGGCGTCAAGGGCGAGGTTCTCGCTGAACGCGATGCGGTATTTGCCGCCATAGGAGGTGACGTTGTAGCTGCGGTTGCGGTCCGTCTGGCTGGGTGCGTACCGTGTGTAGGTCTCGAAGCCATCTCCAACATCGCGCGAGGCGTAGAGCACGTAGTTGCCGGGACCGGCCTGACCGCGGACATAGCCATCGAGGTGGAAGCCGTCGTTGGAATCTCCGCCGACGGTGACCATGCCGTTGAATTCGTCGGTGTAGCCGCGCGTCACGATGTTGATCACGCCGGAAGCCGCCTGGGTCCCGTAGAACAGGCTCTGGCCGCCTTTAAGGACTTCGATCCGCTCGATCATGCTGCTCGGCAGCGTGTCGCTCATCGTGCCCGAATAGAGGCGATTGTTGAGGCGCACGCCGTCAACCGTGAACATCATGTCCTGCGTGCGCGAGCCCTGCAGCGAGATATCCATGTAGCTGAACGGCCCGCTCGCCGGGTTCACATACAGGCCCGGAACCGCCATCTGCATGGCCTGCTGGGCATCCACGAACAACTGGTTGCGGATTTCCTCGGACGTCACGATTTCCAGGTCGGAGCCGTATTTGGACAGTTCCTGCGGCAGGGTCTCTTCGATCGTCTGACCGACGACCACGACCACGTCGCGGCCGGCTTCACCCGCGTTCGGGCCCGACTGCGCGTATGCGCCGCCCGCTCCCAGGCAGAGAGCAAAGAGGCTGGCGCTGGCCGCCAGGGCGTGGCGGTTTGAGATAGCGAATGACACGGTAGTTCTCCCGTCCGTTTCTTATTGTGCGGGCGCGCCCGGCTTGGCCGCGCCTCCCCCTGTTCACGGATGGGAATAGGAAAACCGTTCTGCTTCAGTCAGTTATTTACCGTTACTGACTGCGTTACATCGCGTAGCAAGGGCAAATGCAGCCGTTACAACGGCGGTCTGGCGGCTCTGGCGGCGGCCGCTAGTTGGGCAGTCGTGTTTCATACGGGCTGTCCAGCGCGAACAGGGGAATCTCGACCACCAGGCTGTCGCCCTCCCGGTCGTGCAGGGTGTAGGTTCCACGCATCAGGCCCGAGGGCGTCGAGAGCGGGCAGCCGGACGTGTATTCGAAGCTGGCGCCGGGCCGCAGGACGGGCTGTTGGCCCACCACGCCATCGCCCACCACGTCCTGGGTCCGCCCATCGCCGTCCGTGATTCGCCAGTGCCGGGTCATCAGCTGCAGCGTCCGCGAGCCCTGGTTCTCGATCTCGACATGGTAGGCCCAGAGGAATTTCTCGTCCTCGGGCGAGCTTTCCTGTTCGATGAAGCTGGGCCGCACGCGCACGACCACGTCTTCCGTCCTGGCCTCGTAGGTGAAGGGGCTAGCCACGTCTTACCGCCTCGTCCTGACCCTAGGAGCCGGAATAAGCACAAGGAGCGCGGACGACAAGCATCCGCGCTCCCCACACATACGATCTGTGCGTTTACGAAACGAAAGAATTAGGAGGCCGGCTTCTGCACGAAGTCGCCTTCGATATCGACCTTCACCTCGTCGCCCACGATGGACGGCAGCAGGTAGGCGAGGCCGAAGTCCGAACGCTTGAACGTGCCTGTGGCCGAGAAGCCGATCGCCGGCGCTTTCGAGAACGGATGCGAAGGCGTCTCGCCCGCGAAGGTCACATCCAGCGTCACCGGCTTGGTCACGCCCTTGAGGGTGAGATCGCCCGTCACCTTGGCCGTGCGCTCGCCCGAGGGCTCGACCGAGGTCGAGATGAAGGTGATCGTCGGATACTGGCCCGCGTCGAGGAAATTGGTCGAGTTGGCGAGATCGTCTTCCCAGTTCGTGAACTTCGAGCCGGCGTGGTTGGCGACATAGTCGCCCGGATAGCCGGCGAGGATGTCGGCCGCGTTGATCGACGCCGTCACTTTCGAGGCCGCGATGTTGGCGGGGTCGAACGTCACGGTGGCGTCGAACGTCTTGAACTTCAGCGAATAGAGCGCGAGCCCGAGGTGCTGCACCTTGAAGCCGACGCTGGCGTGGTTGGGGTCGGAGACGTATTCGCCCGCAGGCGAGGCGATGGCGATGGGCGCAGGCGCGGCGGCTGCCGTGGTTTCAGCAGCGGGCGTCGCGTCGGTGGCGGGCGCGGGTCCGCATGCGGCGAGCAGGATCAGGGCAAGGCTTGCGCCGGCAAACAGCTTCTTCATGGCAATCGGTCCCTCAAATGACATGGACGTCCGCGCCGCGCGGTTCGGCGGCGTTTGCGTCTCACTTCCGATATGGGCATATTTGTTGCGATTGCAAATAAAAATTTTGCAACCGCAACTAAACTGTCGGCTCAGCCCGGCTGCAGGCCGGGCTCCGCGCCTAAAGCGCCCGCTCGATGTCCTCTGCTATGTCCTCATGGTCTTCGAGGCCCACCGACAGGCGCAGCCAGGTGTCATCGAGCCCGATGGCGGCGCGCTCGTCGTCCGTCAGCGACCGATGCGTGGTGGTGGCCGGGTGGGTGATGAGCGATTTCGCATCCCCGAGATTGTTGGAGATATCCACGAGGCTCAGCTTGTTGAGCAGGCTGAACGCCGCCTCGCGCCCACCCTTCAGCGAGAACGCCAGCATCGATCCGCCGGCTTCGGGCATCTGCGCGGCGTGGATGTTGTGATGCGGGTGGTCTGACCGGCCGGGATAGCGCACCGCCGCGATCTTGGAGTTGCCTGCGAGGCGGTCCGCGATCTTGCGCGCACTGGCGCTCATCGCGCGCACGCGCAGGTCCATCGTCTCAAGACCCTTAAGCACGATCCACGCATTGAACGGCGACATGGAGGGACCCGTGTGCCGGAAGTATTGCTGGATATTGTCTTCGATCGCCTTGGCCTTGCCGAGGATCGCGCCGCCCAGCGTGCGGCCCTGCCCGTCCATGTGCTTGGTCGTCGAATAGACGACCCAGTCCGCGCCCAGTTCCAGCGGCCGCTGAAGGATGGGCGAGGCGAACACGTTGTCGACGATCAGCTCGCCGCCGGCGGCGTGCGTGAGGTCGGCCACCGCGCGAATATCCACCGCATCCAGCATCGGGTTCGATGGCGTCTCGATCAGCACGAAGCGGCACGGCTTCGACAGCGCGCGCTCCCACTCCCGGATGTCCGTCGTGCTTTCGATCCACGTCACATCGACGCCCATCTTCGGCATCACATTCTTCAGAATCCACACGCACGAGGAAAACAGCGCGCGCGGCGCCACGATGCGGTCGCCCGGTTTCACCGGCGCAACCAGCATGGTGTGAACCGCCGCCATCCCGCTCGCCATAGCGCGGCAGTCCTCGGCGCCCTCGAGCGCGCAGAGACGCTCCTCCAGCATGCGAACCGTCGGGTTGGCATAGCGCGAATAGATGTAGCCGGGTCTCTCGCCGGCCATACGCGCCGATTGCTCTTCCGGGCTGCCATAGACAAAGCCCGAATTGAGATACAGCGCCTCGGACGTCTCGCCATGCTCCGACCGCGTCGTGCCGCCCCGCACCATCAGGGTCTGCGGGCGCCATTTGCTGGAGTCCTGTCTGCGAATGTCCTTGGTCATGGCGGCTGCCTTTCATTGACTGAGGACGCCGCTATAGGCCGTGAGAGCCCGCTAGGCCAGTGAGGTGCGCTAAACGATTGGCATGATCCAAGCAGTAGAGCCCCCCTCTCCCCCTTGTGGAGAGAGGGTAGGGTGAGGGGGCTGTGGGACGGTAAGCTCTCGCGGCATCTCGCATGCGGAGCCGCCCCCCCACCTCCTATCCCCTCCCCACAAGGGGGAGGAGAGCGCATGTTGCGCCGTCACCTTACAAAATCAGGGCCCGCAACGCATACGCAGCCGCTGCAACGCTCGCGAAGCCACCCACCCAAAGCGCCGCAAACCACAGCAGGCTCTTGCCCAGCGGCCGTTTCGGCTCGCCCGACTCGGGCGGGCCCTCAATGATAGGACGCTTCATCGTCCACCTTCGCGCGGAAGAGCCAGTACACATACCCGGTATAGCCCAGGATGACCGGCAGCATCGGCAGCGCGCCCCACAGCATCAGTTCCAGCGCGTTGTCGGCGGCGGCGGCCTCCTGCGGCGTCATCGCGAACGGCACGATATAGGGCCACAGGCTGATCGCCAGGCCGGCATAGCCGACAAGAAAGAGGCACACGGTATAGAGATAAGGCTGCAGGTGCTGCCCCTTGTCCGCGCCGCGCCACAGCATGAAGCACAGCCCGCTCGCAACCAGCGGCAGCGGCGCCAGCGCGATGAACGTGCTCCAGTCGATCGACGTCATGGTGAGGCCCCAGCGATAGGTCACGCGCGGATCGACGCCCAGCGTCGCAAGGCTCACCGCCCCCATGCCCAGCGCCGTCAGCAACGCCAGCTGCTTCACCCACGCGCGCGACCGCTCGAACAGCTCGCCCTGCGTCCGGTAGACCAGCCACCCCGCGCCCAGCAGCGCATAGCCCGCCACCAGGGCCGCAGCGACAAGAAGCGAGAACGGCGTCAGCCAGTCGAGCGGCCCGCCGACGAACTCGCCGTCCACCACATTCACGCCCTGCACGAACGCGCCGAGGATCAGCCCTTGCGCCGCAGCCGCCACGATGGACCCGGCGGAGAACGCAAGCGTCCACCCCTTCTTGCCGCGCTCGCGCCCATGATGCCGGAACTCGAACGCCACGCCCCGGAAGATCAGCGCCAGCAACATCAGGATGATCGGCAGGTACAGCGCCGGCATCAGCGCGGCATAGGCTTTCGGAAACGCCGCAAACAGGCCGCCGCCGCCCAGCACCAGCCACGTCTCGTTGCCATCCCACACCGGCGCGATCGCCGCCTGCATCTGGTCGCGCTCGCGCGTATCCTTCGCGAGCGGGAAGAGAATGCCGACGCCAAGGTCGAACCCGTCGAGCGCGACATAGAGGAAGACCGCAAACGCGATCAGTACGGCCCAGATCATGGAGAGTTCGATACCGAACATGATCAGGCCCCCTTCGCTGCGGCGCTTTTGACGCCCGTGCCAAGCGGCGAGCCCGGCGGTTCCGTCACATCCTTCGGCGGCGGCTCTTCCGTATCCGGCCCCTTCGCCATCAGGCGCAGGATGTAGAGCGCGCCCGCCGTGAACACGATGGCGTAGACGACCATGAAGAACAGCAGCGACAACGCCACCGATCCCGCCGGCACAGGCGAGACCGCGTCCGCCGTCCGCAACACGCCATAGACCACATAAGGCTGCCGCCCGACCTCAGCCGAAACCCATCCGGCCAGCACCGCGACGAAGCCCGAAGGCGCCGCCAGCACAAGCGCGCGGTGATACCATGTCGCGCGATCCACGCGCCTGAACACCCAAAGCGCCGCGCCCCACGCGCCCAGCGCCAGCATGATCATCCCCATGCCCACCATGATGCGGAAAGCCCAGAAGGTGATCCACACCGGCGGCCGGTCTTCCTTGGCGAACGCCTTGAGCCCCTGAAGCTCCGCATTGGCGTCGCCCGCCACGAACCACGATCCCATGCCCGGAACGCCGATGGCCGCGTGCGTCGTCTCGTTCTCCTCATCCGGCCAGCCGAACAGCAGCGTCGGCTGCTGCGCCTGCGTCTCCCACCATCCCTCCATCGCCGCGACTTTCGCCGGCTGATAATGGTGCGCGATCTCGCCGCTATGATGCCCCGCCACAACCTGCAGCGGCGCGACGACCGCCATCATCAGGATCGCCATGCGGATCGCGATCCGGCTTTCCGGCGCGGCCTTCTTCGCCAGCAGCGCAAACGCCGAAGCCCCCGCCACCACCATCGCCGTGGTGAGATAAGCCGCCAGCACCATGTGAGCCACGCGCGAGGGCGTGGAAGGGTTGAAGATCACTTGCCAGAAGTCGGTCGCGACCATCGTCCCGTCAGCCGCGAAGTCGAACCCCTGCGGCGTCTGCATCCAGGAATTGGCCGCAAGGATCCAGAACGAGGAGATCAGCGTGCCGATGGCCACCATGCAAGTGGCGAAGAAGTGCAGCTTCGGCCCCACCTTCTTCCAGCCGAACAGCATGATGCCGAGGAAGGACGCTTCAAGAAAGAAGGCCGTCAGCACCTCATACGCAAACAACGGCCCGATAACGCTGCCGGCCTGCGTCGAGAACACGCTCCAGTTCGTGCCCAGCTGATAGCTCAACACCACGCCCGACACGACGCCCATGCCGAATGACAGCGCAAAAATCTTGACCCAGAAGAGATAGAGATTGCGATAGACCGGCTTCTTCGTCGCCAGCCACAGCCCCTCAAGCACGGCAAGGAACGACGCCAGCCCGATGGTGAAGGCCGGGAAGATGATGTGAAAACCGATCGTGAATGCGAACTGCAGTCGTGACAGCAGAAGGGCGTCGAATTCCATGGCCAACCCCGACAGCGGCGGCTCGCAGCTTACACCATGGCGGCGTGAACGCCGCCGGATGGCAAGCCTTCAACTCGATACGAAAGCTAGTCGCGCAAGTCATGCCTGACCATCCCTGACGCCTGCGTCACGTTCGCGTCGAATGACGGGTGTTGAGCCTCATGCGATGCGCGTGGCAGCCGCACGCAAACTTGCTAGTGTCGATCGGAGAGCGCCCATGATGATCCTTATCGGCCAGTATGACAGCCCCTTCGTCCGCCGCGTCGCTATCGCGATGCGACTCTATGGCATGGCGTTCGAGCATCGCCCCTGGTCTGTTTTCGGCGATGCGGAGAAGATCGCCGAGCACAACCCGTTGATGCGCGTGCCCACGCTGGTGCTCAACACGGGCGAGTCCCTGATCGAAAGCCACGCCATCCTCGATGCCCTCGACCAGCTTGCGCCGCCGGCGCTACTTATGATGCCGGCGGGCGGGGCAGAGCGGCGCGAGGCGCTGAAGGTCTGCGCGCTCGCCACCGGCCTTGCCGACAAGGCGGTGTCCCTCGTCTACGAAACTGCGGTCCACGGGCGCGGCACGCCCGCCTGGGTCGAACGCTGCCGCGGCCAGATCGCCGGCTGCCTCAACGAACTGGAACGCAGCCGCACGGCGCGGACGACGCCCTGGTGGTTCGGCGCTTCCATCGGTCATGCGGATGTCGCGGTCGCCTGCGTCATCCGCTTCCTGGGCGATGCGCATCCCGGCCTGTTCGATCTTTCCGAAGGCTGGCCGATGCTGGCGTCCCATGCCGCGCGCTGCGAATCACTACCGCCATTCCAGGAGCTACAGCAGGCTTTCAAGATGAGCCCGCCGCGTGCATGAAGGGCCCATGAAGAAGACCCCGCCTGCCAAGCCGCCCTCCCGGCCCGCCGCGAAGCCTCTCGCGAAGGCTGTCACGAAGACGGCCGCCAAACCGCCCGCCACCCGCGCGGCGGCGCCCGGCGTCATGCCCGATAGCGAACTCAGGGCCATCATCGCCTCCGGCGCCATTACGGCAGAGGGCGGCATCAAGGCCGACCAGATCCAGCCCGCCAGCCTCGACCTGCGGCTGGGCAAGGTCGCCTACCGCCTCCGCGCCAGCTTCCTGCCCGGCAAGTCGGTCGTCGCCGATCGGCTCGACGACAGTCTCGTCATGCACACGCTCGATCTCTCGCGCGGGGCAGTGCTGGAAACCGGCTGCGTCTATCTCGTCCCGCTGCAGGAACGCCTGCGCCTGCCGAAAGACGTCTCCGCCGCCGCCAACCCCAAAAGCTCAACGGGGCGCATCGACGTCTTCGTCCGCGCCGTGTCCGACCGCGCCCGCGCCTTCGATGGCGTGCCCGCCGGCTATTCGGGCGAACTCTACGCCGAGATCAGCCCGCGCACCTTCTCCGTCCTCGCCCGCACGGGCGACCGCCTGCTGCAACTCCGCGTCCGCCGCGGGCCGCCCAACCCCGTGCGTGACATGACGTTCAGCCTCGATCTCTTCCCCACCAAGGCCGACATCGTCGGCTATCGCGCCAAGCGCCACTCGCGCGTCATCGATCTCGCGGCCATCGGCGCCCATGCCGTCGACGATTTCTGGGAACCCGTCCGCGCGCGCGGCGGCCGCATCGTGCTCGACCCCGGCGAGTTCTACATCCTCGCCTCGAAGGAAAAGATCGTCATCCCGCTCGACGAAGCCGCCGAGATGGCCCCCATCGCGCCCGAACTCGGCGAGTTCCGCGCCCACTATGCCGGCTTCTTCGACCCCGGCTTCGGCGTCACGCACTCCAAGGGCAAGGCCGTGCTCGAAGTCCGCTCGCGCGAAGTTCCCTTCATCCTCGAAGACGGCCAGCCTGTGGGCCGCCTCGTCTTCGAGAAACTCACCGCCCAGCCCGACGTGCCTTACGGCGCCGCCGGCTCGTACTCGACTTACGCGGGGCAGGGCCTCCGCCTCTCGAAATACTTCAAGGCGGCGGACGATTGATCGCTTCAGAATCGCAAAACTACCGCGACGGATTCCAGCACGCGCCGCCTTACACGCGGGTGTGAGCGGAAATTCTGGTTCTCGTCAAAGATGACGCTTTCTTCATATCGCGCCCGTGCATAGACTCTCCCGGTTCAAGAACTGGTGCCGCGCGTGACGACGGGTGTGCTGATTGCCGTGTGCCTTGCATCGCCTGCCGTGTTTGCGGCGGTGGTTTGGCTCACGCGCGCGGGCGGAAAGCGCGCAACTGCGGCGCTTGCGGGTGGCGTCGTCGCGGCGGGTTTCAACATCGGCTGGGATACGCTGGCCGCCCAGCAGGACTGGTGGACCTATCCCGCAACGAATGACGTTCTCGCCACGCTGGCGCTCGCGCTCTCCGTCGCTTTCGTGTTCGGCGGCGCGGCGGGCCTTGTCGGCTGGCGCATGATGCGCGCCATGGGCTGGACCGGCGTGGCGACGTTCTTCGCCGGTTTCGTCGGCCTCGGCATGCTGCGCGATCACCTGCTCGCCACCAACACCGGCCTCATGCTGTTCGGCGACGGCCCCATGCCGCAGGTCATGGGCGCAGCCGGCTATCTCTCACTGGCCCTCGCCGTGCAGATCACCATGCTGCTCATGGCCGGCCCGCCTCGCCACGACGCGCTGCGCGCAGGCTAGCAATCTCTCGGCTGAAAGCACGGCCTCATCCCCGCCCGTCCTGATGAAAATCAGGACGGGCGGGACAGGGGGCGCCGCTTCGCCCGCTAACGCTCAACCCCGCTGCAATCCCGCCGCCTGTTTCGCCAGCGCGCCGATCTCGTCCCACTTCTTCGCGTCGATCAGCCCGGTGGGGCACACCCATCCGCCGCCAACGCAACCCACATTCGGGCGCTTGAGATAGTCGCGCGCCAGTTCCAGCGAAATCCCGCCCGTCGGGCAGAACTTCACCGCGCCGAACGGCCCGCGGAACGCATCCAGCATTGCGCGTCCGCCCGCCTGCTCGGCAGGGAAGAACTTGAACCGCGTTAGCCCGAGGTCGAGCCCCTGCATCAACTCGGTCGCCGTTGCGATCCCCGGCAGGATCGGAACATCCGCCTCGCGCGCCGCCGCCACGGTCGCCGCCGACAGGCCCGGCGTCACGATAAAGGTCGCGCCCGCCTCGCGCGCCATCATCGCATCGTTCGCGGTCAGCACCGTCCCCGCGCCCACGATCGCGCCGGACACCTTCGCCATCTCGCGGATGCAG
>CAZGWV010000023.1:0-9323 GCA_964529555.1 uncultured Rhizobium sp. | reverse complement strand
GGATCGACCATCAGCTCCAGCGTGCCATGCTCCGCGTCCAGCACGACGCGGTCGCCATCCTGAATGCGCGCCAGTACCGAGTCCTGATCCGCGCCCGGCGTCATGTGGATCGCCGCCGGCACAGCGCCCGAAGCGCCCGACATGCGCCCATCCGTCACCAGCGCCACCCTGAACCCCTTGTTCTGCAGCGCCGTCAGCGCAGGCGTCAGCGAATGCAGCTCCGGCATCCCGTTCGCGCGTGGCCCCTGGAAGCGCATGATCGCGACCATATCGCGATCCAGCTGTCCGGCCTTGAACGCGGCGGTGAAATCCGCCTGTGACTGGAATACAACGGCAGGCGCATCGATCACGCGGCGATCCTTCGGCACGGACGAAACCTTGATCACCCCGCGCCCCAGATTGCCGGTCAGCAGGCGAATGCCGCCTTCCATCTCGAATGGCGAATGCACGGGCCGCAGAATGCTCTCGTCCAGCGTCTCCGCCGCGCCGTCGCGCCAGCGCAGCGTATCGCCATCCAGCCACGGCTCCTGCGCGTAAGCCGCCAGCCCTTTGCCCGCGACCGTATTCGTGTCGCCATGCAGCAGCCCCGCCGACAGCAGTTCGCGCGTGATGAACGCCATGCCGCCCGCTGCATGAAACTGGTTCACATCGGACGTGCCGTTCGGATAGACGCGAGCAAGCAGCGGCACGACCGAAGAAATATCCGAGAAATCGTTCCAGTCGACAACGATGCCTGCCGCCTGCGCCATCGCGGGCAAGTGCAACGCATGATTGGTCGATCCCCCCGTCGCCATCAGGCCGACGATCGCATTCACGATGGACCTGGCATCCACGATATCCGCCATCGCGCCTTCACCAGCCTTCGCCAGTTCCACGCATCGCACAGCCGCCGCCCGCACCAGCGCATCGCGCAGCGGCGTGCCCGGATTGACGAACGCCGTGCCGGGCAGGTGCAGCCCCATCAGCTCCATCATCATCTGGTTGGAATTGGCCGTGCCGTAGAAGGTACACGTCCCCGCCGTGTGATAGCTCGCCGCCTCCGCTTCCAGCAGTTGCTCGCGCGTAACCTGGCCCAGCGCGAACTGCTCGCGCACCTTGGCTTTCTCCTTGTTGCTGATGCCCGAAGGCATCGGCCCCGCCGGCGAGAAGATCACCGGCAGATGCCCGAAGCTGAGCGCGCCGATCACCAGACCCGGCACGATCTTGTCGCACGTCCCCAGCATCAGCGCTGCGTCGAACGCATCGTGCGTCAGCGCCACCGCCGCGCTCATCGCGATCACATCGCGCGAGAACAGCGACAGCTCCATTCCCGGCCGCCCCTGAGTCACGCCATCGCACATGGCCGGCACGCCGCCCGCCACCTGCGCCGTCGCGCCCGCCTTCCGCGCCGCGTCCTTGATGATGTCGGGATAGTCCTTGAACGGCTGGTGCGCGCTCAGCATGTCGTTGTAGCTGGTGACGATGCCGATATTCGGCGCCCGCCCGCGCATGGTCAGCTTGTCGCCCAGCGGTACGGCGGCGAATGCATGCGCCAGGTTCCCGCACGATAGGTGCTGCCGGCCCGGCCCGGCGTCCTTCGCCGCCTGCATCCGCGCCAGATAATCCGCGCGGCTCGCCTTGCTGCGCGCCTCGATGCGGGCTGTCACTTCGGCGATCTTGGGATGCATGGCCATGCTTGCCTCGTCAGTAACCCCGAAGGCTCATATGCCCTGATTTCACGCTACGCCAACAGCCAGTCGAGAATGATTGTGCTGAGATCGCCGCCATAGGTGTGGCTCAGGTCGTCCAGCCGCCGGTAAGTCACGTCCGCCCCGGCGCGGGACAGGTGTTCGCACGCCTCCTCGGCCATCTGCACCGGAAACATCCAGTCGCGCGCGCCATGTATGATATGCACGGGCAGCCCCTTCATGCGCTCCCCGTCCGCCATCGCCGCCAGCATCGGATGAAACGCCGCCGCCACCGGCGCCAGATGCGTGAACGGCGAGTCCGCCAGCAATCCCGACGTGTAGGTAAATGTCCCGCCATCGCTCATGCCCGTCAGCAGGATGCGCGACATGTCGACCGTCCAGTTGTGATGCACGAGAGACAGCAATTGAGACAGCCGGGGCGTGTCCCCGTCCTGTCCCTGCAGCGCCCATGTCTGTCCCAGCGACGACGGCGCCACGACGATCGCGCCACGCGACCGCGCCGCACGCACCCAGCTCCACAGGAAAGCCCGCCCAATCCCCGACCCGCCATGCAGCGCAAACACGACCGGCGCCGGAGCGCCCGGCTCGTATATCTCGGGCACATAGACCCACACGGCGTCGCGCGCGTCGGCATCGCCAAGACAGATAACGCCGGAGTCCCGTGGCGGCGGCTGTTGACCCAGCCGGTTCAGCAGCTCCTTGTCTTCGCGCGCCGCCGGATCGAGAAAGAACCGGCTCACCGGCGGCACGATCCCCGCCAGCGGATACAGCGCTTCCAAAGCACGCGGCCCGTGCCGCAGCGCGCGATACGCCTTCATCATGTCCTCGGGCGGCTCGGCGGCGGCATAAAGCTCGTCATACGCCGCCAGCGTCTCGTCCATCGCCTCGTCCAGCAAGGGGCGCATGGCGGAGTAGGGCGCTTCCCATGCGTCCATCGCCTTCGCCGCGCGCAACTCGTCCCTGAAATCGCCAACCCGGTCGAGCTGATGGCTGTATCCGATGGGATGAAGATTGCGCGTAATCGCGCCCAACCCCTCCAGCGCGCGAAGCAGCGGCACAAGATAGTCCTGGAATTGCTGCAGGCTGCTTCCGGTCATGCCCCGTAGAGTGGAGGTCGCCGCCCACTTGCGCAAGAACGTGCCTGCCTGTTGCATCTGGCGCCGGGGCCTGTTTCCTGCCGGTGTGAGTCGCTGGAGACAATCCCATGTCCGCAGACATGACCTACGCACGCTACCTGCAACTGGATCGGGTCCTCTCGGCCCAGACGCCGCTGTCGGAAACGCATGACGAAGCGCTCTTCATCATCATCCACCAGACCAAGGAGCTCTGGCTCAAACAGGTCATCTCCGAGCTGCACCTGGCCAAGGGCCTTGTGCGCAAGGGCGCGCTGATCGAAGCCTACAAATCCCTCGCCCGCGTCTCGCGCATCCAGGCGGTGATGACGCTGTCGTGGGATGTCCTCGCGACGATGACGCCGTCCGACTACACGAGCTTCCGCGCCGTGCTCGGCCCCAGTTCCGGCTTCCAGTCCGACCAGTTTCGCACTGTGGAGTTCATGCTCGGCCTCAAGGACGGCAAGCACATCGCCATCCAGCAGGACCGCCCTGTTGCGCAGGCCGCGCTGAAGGCCGCGCTCGAAGCGCCCAGCCTGTGGGATGACGCCAACGCCGCGCTGACGTCGCGCGGCTTCAACCTGCCTGATAGCGCGCTCAACCGAGATTGGACGCAACCTTACGTCCCCAACTCCGCTGTTGAAGAAGCGTGGGCCGAAGTCTATTGCGACACGCACACGCACTGGGATCTCTACCAGCTCGCCGAAAAGCTGCTCGACGTGGACGACGCCATGGCCACCTGGCGCCATCGCCATGCCGTCACGGTTGCGCGCATCATCGGCGGTAAGCCCGGCACGGGCGGCTCGGCTGGCGTCGCCTATCTCGAAAGCACGCTCGGCAAGCGCTGCTTCCCCGAACTCTGGACGCTGCGCAACCGCCTGTGACCTTCAAGCCTCTCTTTTCCCGCGCGCTTGCCGCCGCCCCGCAACGTCTCCACATGGCGGCGCACAGCCATCACCTCTGGCCCGACGCCAGCTTCGAGGGCCAGCAGGAATGCTGGAATGACGCCGCGCGCCTTGCGGACAACAAATGGGACCGCGTCATGGGCGAGGTCTGGCCCGAAGCGCAGGGTCACATCGCGCGCCACCTCAACCTGCCATCCTCCGACAGCATCGTCTTCGCGCCCAATACGCATGAATTGCTCGTCCGCATCCTCTCCGCCATCGACAGGCCAAAGCCCCGCGTGCTGGCGAGCGATGGCGAGTTCCACTCCTTCCGCCGCCAGTCCGCCCGCTGGGCCGAATCCGGCGCCATCGAACTCGAAACGGTTGCGGCGGACGACAGCGCCTTCGTCGATACTTTCATCGAACGCGCCCGCAGCGGCGATCACGACCTGATCTTCGTCAGCCATGTGATGTTCGGCTCAGGCCGCATCTTCCGCCGCCTCGAAGATCTCGCCGCGCTCGCGCATCCCGATGGTCCGTGGATCGTGATCGACGGCTATCACGCCTTCATGGCGATCGACGTCGATCTGTCGAAAGTTGCTGGCCGCATCTTCTATCTCGCAGGCGGCTACAAATACGCCATGGCGGGCGAGGGCGCCTGCTTCCTCCATGCGCCGCCCGGCTATGGCGCACGTCCCGAAAACACCGGCTGGTTCGCAGCCTTCGATGATCTCGCGCTGAAGGCGGGGCAGGTGGGCTACGCGAAAGACGCCCGCCGCTATGCCGGCGCCACGTTCGATCCGTCGGGACTCTATCGCTTCAACGCCGTGCAGCGGATGCTTGCGCGCGAAGGGCTCTCGACCACGCGCATGAACGCCCACATCGATCCGCTGCTTAACTCCCTCGCCGCCGAACTCGATGAAACGGGCCTCGGCTCGGCCCGCCTGCTCAACCCCGGCATCATGCAACCTCGCGCCCGCTTCCTCGCCCTCGAAAGTCCCCGCGCGCCCGTATGGCAAGCCGCGCTTCACGCGGCTGACGTGATCATCGACCTGCGTGGCGACGTCCTGCGCATCGGCCTCGGCCTCTATCACGACGAGGAAGACATCACGCGGCTTATCGATGTGGTCGCCAGTTTCTAGTCATTCGCCTCGGCCAACGTTCGCGTCGCAATCTGCGCATTGCGTTGGAGCCTTTGAAGCAGCGCGGCGCCTAGCTGCTTCTGAAGATTCATTCACGCAGAAAGATTTTGCAGTATGAACGGCAGACTGAATTTCCCGTTCAAGTAGCGCTCAGGCGCAGGGCTCCATGGTGTTCGTGTCGCGCCGAGAAGGACGTGCGCGAGAGCAAACGGAGTTCTACGCATGAAACGCATTCTTTCAGCGGCCTTCGCGGTGGCCATCCTCGCTGGAGCCGGCGTCGCAGAGGCTCAAGGCCGCAACCGCGTGCAGATTGACCAGAACGGCCGCGGCCACGGCGTCGCCGTAGCGCAGAACGGTGACCGCAACGGCTCGGTCACCGTCCAGGGCGGTCGCGGTCACTATTCGCAGAGCGTCCAGACAGGCTACGATAACTTCCTGCGCATCGACCAGTATGGCACGCGCAACTCGTCGATGACGCAGCAACGCGGTGAAGCCAACCTCGCAGTCACGGCCCAGGACGGCCTGCGCCTGCAAGCCGACACGAGCCAGCGCGGCTACAACAACGTCGCTGGTACGGCGCAGATGGGCACGAACCACCGCGCCATCACCGACCAGGCCGGCGCCAACAACGCCTCGGCCATCATCCAGACCGGCAACGGCCAGGATGTGACGGTTCGCCAGCGCGGCGAAGGCAACATCTCGGTGGTCGTGCAGAGCGGCTACAACTAACGCATCGGCGGCCCGGCGGGTGAGGTTCACGCGCCGGGCCCCAACGCCGCCGGAAACCGCCTGCGGCGAGGATCAATGGGAGCATTCCCCATGACCAGGCGCCTGCCCAAACTTCTGACGATCGCCTCGGCTGCAGCCGTGCTTGCGGCCTGCTCGGCGGCAGTCTCGCAGGAGGCTCCGAATACGGCCATCGTCCTGCAGACGACGCCTGATCTTGTCACTGATCTGGCCGCCGCGCCGCCTGCGCCCCCCGTCCTCGACGGTGCGCCCACGCCGCTCATTGTGCCTGAAGCGGTTGCCCCGCTTCCGCCTGCGGCTGAATACATCGCGCCGCCGGTTGTCGCGGCTCCAGTCGAAGCGCGCTTTACTTGCGACATCGATGTGGTTCGCACCGCCATCGGCGTCCGCATTACTCCGGTTGTCCGCGCGGGCAGGTCGATGGAAGGCGAGTACACGCTCGTCATCACCAAGACCGGCGCCGGCGGCTCGTCGGATATCAGCCAGGGCGGCCCGTTCGATGCCGCGCGCGGCGAGCGTGTCAGTCTCGGTTCATCCGAGTTCTCGCTCGAACGCGGGGCCAGCTTCCGCGCTGTGCTGAAAGTGCGTGCGGACGGTCACGAAATCTGCCGCGACAAGCGGTCCTAGTCAGCGTTGTAAGCGTTTCCTCCCCGGAGTGATTGCCATGTCCAGCCTGCGTCTCAAGCTCGCCGCCGTCGCACTGATCAGCGCCCTGGGCGCCTCCGCCGCGCACGCGCAGAACAGCTATCCCTCGCTGTTCGGCAAGCAGAACAAGCCTGCGCGCGCGGAAGCTGTTCGCGTTGAGCCGGTTCGCACGGCGCCTGGCCGTGTCGTGATCCAGCAGGAAGGGCGCGGCAACGGCGCCGCCGTGGGCCAGAACGGCCCGCGCAACGATGCGGCCATCTCGCAAAGCGGCGTCGGCAACATCGGGCAGGTCAGCCAGACTGGCGCCAACAATTCCGGCGCCGTCTACCAGATCGGCCGCAACAATTCCGGCACGATCACCCAGACGGGCGACAACAACGCGGCGTGCATTCTCCAGCTCGGCCGCAATAACACGGCGAGCGTGACGCAGACCGGCGGCCAAGGCGTGGGTGTCGTGCAATCGCCGCGTGGAACGTGGGAAATCCCCGCCGCCTATTGCGGCCTTCACGGTCGCGACCCGGAAAGCCAGCGCCTTGCGGCCCTGGCCATGCGCTGATCGCGAGACGTTGTCAGGGCGCCCAGAAGGCGTGGATCGGCACTTTCTTCTGCGCGAGCAATTCCCGCAGCGGCGACGATCCTTCGCCGGCCTTGGCCTCGTTATAGACGTTGAGCTTGTCCTGACCCATGAACAGCACAACGATGCGCCGTGACGACAGCAGCCCCTGCACGGTCAGCGTCATTCGTTCGGGCGCGCCCGCGGCGCCCGGCGCGTGAATGCCGGCAAGCTTCTTCGTCGTGTTCGGATCGGCCGCCGCCGCATAGCCCTCGGCGCCTGGAATCAGCGATGCGATATGCCCGTCAGGCCCCATGCCGATCAGGCAGATGTCGAACGGCATGATCGGCGTGATGCGCTTCTCGGCGGCGCCCGCGCCGCCTGAAGCTTTCGCATGATTGGTCTTGAGCGGTATGAACGTCGCCCCCGCCGCGCGCCGCTTCATCAGCTGGTCACGGATCAGGAATTCGTTCGACGCTGGATCTTCGGGGCTCACCCAGCGCTCGTCAGTCACCGTGATCGACACTTTCTCCCAGGGCAGCACGGCATTGGAAAGCGCGTCGTAGAGCTGGCCCGGCGTCGTGCCTCCGGCGAGTGCGAGGGACGCCTTGCGCCGCTTGCGGATGATCTCTGCCAGCCTGTCCTGGAAATCCTGGCAGAGCCCGGCAAACAGGCGCTTGCGGTCCGGGAAGAATGTTTCCTCGAGGCTCGTCGCGGTGCTCATTCCTGGCAGCCCATCATTCGTGCCAACTATGGCCGTTCCGTTCAGTGAGTGCGAATGCACCCGCCGGTCCCCAGCTTCCCGCGGGATAGGACGTCGGCTTCAGGCCCGTGCGCGCCCAGCCGTCAAGAATGCGGTCGATCCACAGCCAGGCCGCGTCCGCTTCATCCCTGCGCACGAACAGCGTTGAGTTGCCGGAAATCGCTTCGAGCAGCAGCCGTTCGTAAGCAATGCGTCGCCGCTTCTCGCCCTTGAATGCATCGAGCAGGCTGAGATTGAGCGACAAGGGCTGCAGCTCGTACCCCCCCTGCGACAGCGTCGGCGTCTTGTTCATAATGGTCAGCGCGATCGACTCTTCCGGCTGCAGCGTGATCACCAGCCGGTTGGCCATCAGCGGCGCGCCCGTGAAGATCGAATGCGGCACATCGCGATACTGGATCACGATCTGCGAATGGCGCTTGGGCAGCCGCTTGCCCGTGCGCATGTAGAAAGGCACGCCCGCCCAGCGCCAATTGTCGACATGCGCGCACAGCGCAACGAAGGTCTCGGTGTCCGAAGCCTTGCCGCCTTCCTCTTCGCTGTAGGCCGGAACCGATTTCCCATCAGCCACGCCGCGCGTGTACTGGCCGCGCGAGGTCTTCTCCAGCAGTTCGGAATCGCGGATGGGGCGCAAGGCGCGCAGCACCTTCACCTTCTCGCCATGCACCGTATCGGGCCGCATGTCGGATGGCGGCTCCATCGCGATCAGGCACAGTAGCTGGAGCAGGTGGTTCTGCACCATGTCGCGCGTCGCGCCGTATTCGTCGTAATAGCCGAACCGTCCCTCGACCCCCAGCGTCTCCGCCACCGTGATCTGCACATGGTCGATCGTGTGGCGGTTCCACAGCGGCTCGAACAGCGCATTGGCAAAGCGCAGCGCGATCAGGTTCTGCACCGTCTCCTTGCCGAGATAGTGGTCGATCCGAAATGTGCGGTTCTCGGGGAAGTGCTCGGCGATGGCGCTGTTGATCTCGTCGCAGGTGCGCCCGCTATTGCCGATAGGCTTCTCGACGATCACGCCATTGGGCGGATGCGCGAGACCCACCGAGGCGAGACCCTTCACGATGGGGATATAAAGCGCCGGCGAGGTCGACAGGTAGAAGAGGGCGCCGCCTTCGGCCCCCGCCAGCTTGTCTTGCAGCACCTTGTAGGCAGCGGGCGATGTCGAATCCCCTGCTGCATATGACAAGCGCGTCACGAAGCTGGCCCACGCCTTGTTCGAGAAGAACGCCCCCGCCCGTTCCCGGACCCAGCCCTCTGCCTGCTTGCGGAACTCCGCATCGGTCAGCGCCGACCGCGCCGCGCCGACAATTCTCAGGCCCGAGGGCAGCAGCCCATCCGCGTCCAGGAAGTACAGCGACGGAAACAGCATCCGCCGGGCGAGATCGCCCGTCGCGCCAAATATTACAAAAGCCCCCGGCATCGCCATTCCCTCACCTCAGGGCCGCACCGGCCACGCGGTCAAGCGGAATTACGCTCGAATGGGCGCCAGACAGCGCCCGGCCCCCGGTATCGATCGCTGGCCACTTACATGATTTCAGCCATGCCAAGTGCTGGAATCGCTTGGAGCGTGTCATTCCAGGCATCGCTGCGCCTTGTTTTGGCGTGAATTTGGCTGGGAACCGCGCCTTCAGCGCTTTGGTCTTCCCGCAGGGCAAGCGCACAGGTTATGCGTTAAGCAGCCCCCGGAAATACGCGATGGTTTCCTTCAGCCCATCCTCCAGCTGCACCTTGGGCTCCCAGCCCAGAACGCTCTTGGCCTGGGTGATGTCGGGCTTGCGCTGCTTGGGAT
>CAZGWV010000022.1:40718-42391 GCA_964529555.1 uncultured Rhizobium sp. | reverse complement strand
TCGAGCAGCGGCGCCTTCTTCGTCTCGATCAGTTCGGCCAGGCGCTCCATCAGCTTGGACTTCTGCACCTGGTACGGGATCTCGGTGACGATCACGCGCCACATGCCACGGCCAAGGTCTTCCTTGCGCCATTTGGCCTGCACGCGAACGCCGCCGCGCCCCGTGGCGTAAACCTCACGCAGACCTTCCTTTGTCTCGACGATCACGCCGCCGGTCGGAAAGTCCGGGCCGGTGACGATCTTCATCAGATCATCGACGGTGGAGCGCGGGTGATCGAGCAGGTGGATCGCCGCGTCGATGCACTCGGCGGGGTTGTGGGGTGGGATGGACGTCGCCATACCCACGGCGATGCCGGACGATCCGTTGACCAGCAGGTTCGGAAAGCCAGCGGCGAGAACCACCGGCTCCTTGTTGCGCTCGTCGTACGTATCCTTGAAATCGACCGCGTCGTCGTCGAGCCCTTCGAGCAGCAGCATCGCCGCCGGCGTCAGCTTGGCTTCGGTGTAGCGGAAGGCGGCGGGCGCATCGCCATCGATATTGCCGAAATTCCCCTGACCATCGACCAGCGGCGCGCGCGTCGCGAAATCCTGCGCCAGGCGCACCATCGCGTCATAGATCGATTGGTCGCCGTGCGGGTGATACTTACCGATGACTTCGCCGACCACGGTGGCCGACTTCCGGTGGCCGCCCTGCGGGTTCAGCCCGAGCTGGATCATCGAATAGAGAACGCGGCGGTGAACCGGCTTCAGGCCATCGCGCGCATCCGGCAGCGCCCGCGCCGTGATCGTCGACATCGCATAGGCAAGATAGCGGCGCGACAGCGCCTCGTTCATCGGCTCTTCGATGATCTCGCCGCCATTGTCCGACGGAGTGGTGTTCTTGGCCATCAGGAATCCAGTATGCGTATCGAATCAGCCGGGGGAGAGTCGCCCCGCCCGCTCCAGCCGGTCAATCATCAGGTGGCGGGCCTCGGGCATACCCCTGTTGAGATCGGAAAACAGCCGTTCGCCGAGGAAATGTCCTGTCAGGCGAAATCCGGCGTGGATATCCACAGGCGTCGGCGGCGCGGTCGCGTCCAGCAGGAATAGCGGGATAGGCAACAGACGCCCCAGATAGTCGCCCGCCTCAGATCCGCGCACCGCCCGGCCCGACCTGGGGCTCACATGGGTCAGGCCGTCATTGCCGCCGGAAATGGCGCAGGTCTCAAGGTCCAGCCCATAACCGAGCATGGACAGAAGTCCCAACTCCCAGCGGATGAACAGAGCCGGCCAGACTTCGGGCTCACCCAACATATCGAGGACCGTTTCGGCGGCGTCGAACAGCGCAGGCTTCGCCTCTCCCTCGGGCACAGTGGCGGCGAGGAGATCCGACAGGGCGGACAGGCCCGCCAGCGCCTCCGCATCGGCCATGTGGCGCGAGGCGCGCTCGCTTTCCATCTCGGCGGTGAAGAAGCCGAGGCTCTGCTCCCCGCCCTTCCATGTGATCTGCAGCGTATTGCCGGGCTGCATCGGCCCGCGCTTCTTCTGGCTGGCGCCGCCATGGATCATCGCCCGGCGCCGTCCATGCTCACGCGCAAAGACTTCGAGGATCGCTCCGGTCTCGCCGAAACGCCTCAAGCCCAGCGATATCGCCCGGTCGCTCCATTCAGCCATGCGCGAGGCATAGGCCGATGC
>CAZGWV010000022.1:20428-40618 GCA_964529555.1 uncultured Rhizobium sp. | reverse complement strand
CCAGCGATATCGCCCGGTCGCTCCATTCAGCCATGCGCGAGGCATAGGCCGATGCACGGGAAACTCAACAGCAAGGCTGTTGTACGCCGGGCAGGGTCTTATGGTCCTGCCGCCATGCGAGCCGCCGAGCACGGATGGGCCGCCCACGGCAACGCCCCGCCGCGATGCGTATGGGGCGGTTAGCCATCGGCGCGGGATTGGCCCTCTGACGCATTGACCTTCTTCCCCGCCTGTCCCACATGCGGGGCAAGCGAGGACGACCTCCCCCTTCACGGGCAAGGCATTCGGGACGGCCCGGTCTTTGACGGAGGGCCACATGGCCTGGATTTTTCTTGGTATCGCGGGCGTCCTCGAGGTCGTCTGGGCGTACTTCATGAAAATCTCGGAAGGCTTCACCAAGCCTGTCGAGTCGGGCGTCACCCTTGTCGCAATGATTGTGAGCTTCTGGCTTCTCTCGCTTGCCATGAAGGAACTGCCGCTCGGCACTGCGTATGCGATCTGGACGGGCATTGGCGCTGCAGGCGCCTTCCTCGTCGGCATCTTCGTCCTCGGGGAAGCGGCTACCGTCATGCGCGTGGGCTCTGCCGCCCTGATCGTCGCGGGGATCATCGGGCTGAAGCTCGCAAGCGACGCCTGATCCCAAGCGCAGAAATCGCCGTGGGAGGGCCGCGAGAATCGCCGGTATCTTCATGCCGGGTTCTCCATTCCCCGCATTACGCAAAGTCCGGTAGAACGGATCATGTCCCGCCGGTTGATCCGGCGCCGCAATCTCCCTAGGTGATAGGGCTTGTCCGGCGTCGGCCGGGAAGCCAGGAAGCGGCCCATGCGCACCCACGCCAACGTCATCGAGGCAATCGGCCGGACGCCCCTGATCCGGCTGCGCAGGGCCTCGGAGCTGAGCGGCGCCAACATCTACGGCAAGGCGGAATTCCTGAACCCCGGCCAGTCGGTGAAAGACCGCGCCGCGCTGGGCATGATCCGCGACGCCGAGAAGTCCGGCGCGCTGAAGCCCGGCGGACTGATCGTCGAGGGCACAGCCGGAAACACCGGGATCGGCCTGGCCGTTGTCGGCAACGCCCTTGGCTATCGCACCGTCATCGTGATGCCGCGCACGCAGAGCCAGGAAAAGAAGGACGCCGTCCGCTCGCTCGGCGCGCGGCTGGTCGAAGTGGACGCGGTCCCCTACGCCAACCCCAACCACTACGTGAAATACTCCCAGCGCCTCGCCGCCGAACTGGCCGCGAGCGAGCCCAACGGCGCGATCTGGGCGAACCAGTTCGACAACACCGCCAACCGCAACGCCCATTACGAAACCACCGGCCCCGAGATCTGGGAACAGACCGGCGGCAAGGTGGACGGCTTCATCTGCGCGGTCGGCTCGGGCGGAACGCTGGGCGGCGTGTCGCTGGCGCTCAAGGAACGCAGCAGAAACGTGCAGATCGGTCTGGCCGATCCGGGCGGGGCCTCCCTCTTCTCTTACTACAAGACGGGCGAACTCAAATCCGAGGGCACCTCGATCACCGAGGGCATCGGCCAGTCGCGCATCACGGCGAACCTTGAGGGCGTCGCAGTCGATGACGCCTGGCGGATCGACGATGCGGATGCGCTGCGCATCCTGTTCAGCCTCACCCGCGAGGAAGGCATGTGCCTGGGCGGCTCGTCCGGCATCAACATCGCGGGCGCGATCGCCATGGCGAAAAAGCTGGGGCCGGGATCAACTGTGGTGACGGTTCTCTGCGACTACGGTAACCGCTACCTGTCGAAGCTCTACAACGGCGCTTTCCTCAAGGAAAAAGGCCTGCCGTCGCCCGATTGGTACGAAGGGTAGATCGCGGGGCCTAGCCCAGCAGGCGCATGGCGAGATAGCCGATGCCGCCCCAGAACGCGCCGCAGAACACCACGACAGCGACCGTCACTTTCCACGCCGGCCATTTGGGATCGTCCGCGAACGGATCCGGGCCGCCGGCATCGATGTCGAGCATCGAACCATGGTCGCCCGCATCAACCGCACAGTGCGCGGACGGGGTCCATGCAGCGACAGGGCTCGTCGAACCGACCAAGTGCCTCTCCCGATAAACAGGCGAACGCATCACTCAACCCCAGACAACGTAGCAGTCCACTTTTCAGTTGGCGTCTTAACAATCCGACAACTCGGCGGTCCGACTCACGCACCTAGCGACAACTTAATGAATTCGTTGCCATATTTGAATGTGCCAGGCGCAACCATTGCGCCGTTCACGCTGAACGCCGGGATTGCTCCACGGTTCCGCGCGCCCATCGCCATGACCTGAGTTAAGCAAAAACCTGCCCCGGCTGTGCGCGGGGGCAGGTTTGAATGGCGACCGGATTGTGGATCTGGCTAGTAAGCGCCCTTGCCGAGCAGGACGACGGGTATCGCCATCAGGCAGATTTTCACGTCCTGCCAGACCGACCAGGTTTTCACATACTGCACGTCGTAAGCGACGCGCTGCGGGTAGGTCAGCCTGTTACGGCCTTTGACCTGCCACAGGCCCAGCACGCCCGGACGAACGGCGATGTAGAACGGGATGTCAGAGCCATAACGCTGCATCTCGGCGGCGGTCACCGGGCGCGGTCCGATCACCGACATTTCGCCACGCATGATGTTGAGAAGTTGGGGCAGCTCGTCGAGGCTGCTTTTCCGCAGGATGCGGCCCAGCAGCGTGACGCGCGGGTCGTTGCGTAGTTTCTGGAACTTGGCCCATTCGGCGGCGGCTGCCGGATCGCTGGCCAACAGGTGCTCCAGACGCTCGGCGGCGTCCACGCGCATCGTGCGGAATTTGTAGACGAGGAAGATCTGGCCATCGCGGCCGATGCGCTGCTGCGTGAAAAGCGCCGGACCCGGATCGAAAATCTTCAGAAGGGCGTAAATCCCCATCAGCATGGGCGAGACCAGCACGAGGACCGGAAAGGCCATCGCGAGATCCATCAACCGCTTCACGCGGCTGGATTGAACCCTGTAAACGCTGCCTGCGGGGAGATGACCGCTCCAGGCATTGAATCGGCCGGCTTCAACGCCGCTGCCATTCTTCATAACCACACCCTCGTCCGGCCAACGGCCGAACACCCATACGCAATACGCGGACCAGTCGTACCGACCCCCGCAATCGCTCCTTAACCCTTCCTCCAAAAGGGCGCCGGGCGACTTCAAACTGGCTGGACGGCTTGCTCATCTCCCCAAGCAAGCGAATTGTCCGGCCTCGAATCCCAACCTGACGGGTTCTTACAGCCCGTTAACCGACAGAACGCCTGTATTGCACCGCAAACAACCCTCTTCCCCTCCGAGGCGAGTAGTTATTTATAAGTACTTTCCACGCGATTTCGCGTTCCAGGGACTGTTCGATTCCGAAACAGATTGGTGCATTGCACAACGTTGAATCGTTAACGGGGGAATCGCCGGAGGGCATGCGGAGACAAGACGCCGCCAGCACAGACCAGGCGCCCGCCCCACAGGCTTTAGAGCATCGCGAAGGACTGTGAGGCTTAGCTCGCCTTGTTAGTGCTGGCGCGTCTGGTAACTGGTTCGGCAGGTGTCGCCATATGAAGGAGTCCGCGCCGGATGGTTGCGCGTTTCACGCCCGAAAAGCCGATCGTATCAGCCGAATGGCTGGTCTCGCATCTCAACGCGCCAGACGTCCGCGTGCTCGACTGCACCTATTTCATGCCGGGCTCGCCGCGCACGGGCCGTCAGGTCTATGACGCCCACCACATTCCGGGTGCGCGCTTCTTCGACATCGACGATGTCGCCGACACGGATATCCCCCTCCCCCACATGCTGCCGCCGCCGGAGAAATTCTCCTCCCGCGTGCGCCGCATGGGTCTGGGCGATGGCCACCGCGTCATCTGCTACGACCAGAACGGCCTGCTCGCTTCCGCGCGCGTGTGGTGGATGTTCCGTGTGATGGGCCATGGCGACGTGGCTGTTCTCGATGGCGGCTTCGAAGCGTGGCGTACAGCCGGCGGCGCCGTTGAAGACCTGCCTCCGCATTTCCTGGCCGACCGCCATTTCACCGTCCGCCCCCGCCGCGATCTCGTGCGCGACCTCGACCAGATGAAGCAGACCGTCGATGCCGGCGGCACGCAGATCGTGGATGCGCGCTCCGCTGGGCGCTTCGCCGGCACGGCTCCCGAACCGCGCGCCGGCCTTCGCAGCGGGCACATGCCCGGCTCGATCAACGTGCCTTATGGCGACCTGCTTTCAGCGGATGGCCGCCTGAAGTCCGAAGATGATCTGCGCGCCGTGTTCTCAAAGGCCGGCGTCGATCTGACGAAGCCGGTCATCAACTCCTGCGGCTCGGGCGTAACCGCCGCCGTGCTCGCGCTGGCGCAATCGATCGCGGGTCACGATGACGGCGCGGTCTATGACGGCTCGTGGACCGAGTGGGGCGCGGAGAACGCAACGACGCCCGTAGTCACAGGCTGATCAGATGGCGGGACGCAGCAAGGGCGGCAAACGGACGGCTGGCAAGGGAAGCCTGTCGACTCGCGTGAGCCATGCAGGCCGCGACCGCAATCTCACGCTCGGCGGCGTCAATCCCGTCGTGCAACGCGCGTCCACTGTCGTCGTCGAAAGCGCCTCGAAACTGTTCGAGCCCGGCGGCTGGACCTATGGCCGCCACGGCACCGCAACGCACACCGCGCTGAAAGAGGCGCTCTGCGAGATCGAAGGCTCGGCGCACTGCGCACTGGCGCCATCCGGCCTGATGGCGTGCATCGTTCCGTTTCTCGCTTTCGTAAAACCCGGCGGGCACGTTCTCGCCGGCGACAATGTGTACGGGCCGACGCGCCGTTTCGTTGACCGTATGCTGAGCCGCTGGGGCGTCGAAGCCACCTACTTCGATCCTGAAATCGGCGCAGGTATCTCCAGCCTGATCCAGCCGAACACGCAGGTCATGTTCGTGGAAAGCCCCGGCTCGATGACGTTCGAGATCGCCGACGCCCCTGCTCTCGCCGCTGCCGCGCGCGCGCATGGCGTCATCAGCGTGATGGACAATACGTGGAGCGGCGGCGTCTTCCACAAACCGCTGGCGCTTGGCTTCGACGTTTCGGTGCAAGCCAACACAAAATACGTCAGCGGCGGCGCCGATGCGCTGAACGGCGCAATCCACGCCAACAACGATGACGTCATCTCGCAGATCAAGGACACGCTCACGGATCTTGGCTCGAACGTCGCGCCGGACGACGCTTACGCTGTCCTGCGCGGCGCGCGTTCGATCGCGCTGCGGATGGATCAGCACCAGAGGGCGGCCCTCGAAGTCGCCCGCTGGCTAGAGACGCATCCGGCAATCCAGCGCGTCCTGTACCCAGCGCTGGAAAGCGACCCCGGCCACGCGCTGTGGAAACGAGACTTCACGGGCGCATCGGGCCTGTTCAGCATCGTCCTGAAGAAATCACCGACCGAGCGCGTCCATGCTTTCCTCGATGCGCTGGACCTCTTCAGCTTGGGCTTCTCATATGGCGGCTTCGAAAGTCTCGCCATCCATTGCGACCCACAACTCAAGCGCACGGCAGCGAAGCCCAACCTGCCCGGCCCGCTGATCCGCCTGTCCGTCGGCCTCGAAGACCCCGCCGACCTGATCGCGGACCTTGAGCAAGCGCTTGAGGCATTGGGCTAGCTTCGGCGAGCACGCCCAAACTCCAGACGCAAAAGCGCCCCGCACCCAAAGATGCGAGGCGCCGAGGCTCCCCAGCCTGTCCTTACTTGTCGTGATAGTATTTCGCGTACGCCTTGTAGTCGGCGGCCGTGTAGTCGTGATGCGCCTTCTTGCGCAGATCGACGAAAGTGAGCACGACGCCGGCGACGTTGGCGTGGAAGTCGCGCAGGATCTTCATCGTCTCGCGCAGCGTATTGCGGGTCGTCTTGCGCCAGCGCGTGGCCACGACGACCTGGTCCACTTTCGACGTGACAACGCGGGTTTCCGCCATCAGCAGGATCGGGCCGGTGTCGATGATGACCAGGTCATAGCTCTGCTGCAGCATGTTGAGCATCGCATCGAAAGCACGGCTGCCGAACACGTCGCGCGGCGTATGCTTGCGATCCGACAGCGGCAGGATGTGCAGGCCGGTTTTCTCGTCAGTCTGGACCGCGTCGGCCAGGCGGGCTTCGCCGAACAGATACTCGAGCAGGCCGGCGTCGCACTTCACCCCCGACGTTTCGGTCAGCTGACGCAGGCGGATATCGCCATCGATCACGATGGTCTTCGTCCCCGACATGGCGGCCAGGCGACCAAGGCAGAAGGTCATGCTCGTCTTGCCTTCGCTGGGCAGCGAGGAGACGACCGCAACCGTTTTCGCGGCCTTGTCGATGTCGGCGAACATGATCGAGGCGCGCAGGTGGCGGTAAGCCTCCGCAAAGCCCGAGTGCGGTTTGTCGATCAGGTATTCCGCCGGTTTGACACGCGCCTTGGTGAAGGCGCCGGCGGCGGGCAGCAGCGGGATCTGGCCGATATAGGGAACGCCGGCGACAAGCTCCGCTTCTTCGGGCGAGGAGATGAAATTGTCGAGCAGTTCCAGCACGAGGCCGACAAGACCCGCCAGAGCCGCCCCCAGCATGAAGCCGAGCATCAGGTTGAGGCGAGTGTTCGGGAAGCTCGGAGACTCGGGCACGGGCGCGTAGCTATCAACGACAGCATCGGCCTCGGTGATCCCGTCAAGCTCGGTGGTTTCCTTGAAGCGGTTGTTGAATTCCTCAAACAGCGTGCGCGTCGCCGTGGCGTCACGCTCCAGCGCAGCCTGCTCGACGCCGGCGCGGTTGTTGGAAGCCAGTTCACTTTTCGCGCGGTTGAGGCTGCCCTGCAGGCTATTTACACGCTCGCGCGCAATCAGCACTTCCTGTTCAAGCGAGGATGCGATCCTGCGGAGTTCCGCGTTGATCAGCCGCTCATTGTCCTGCTCTTCGAGGAGGATCTGCTGGTATTGCGGGTGCTTCTCGCCATAGCGGCGCATGGCATCGGATTTCCGGGCCGACAGCTGCGTCTGCGAGGCGCGCAGGTTCGAGATGACGGTCGAGCTCTGGGCTTCGGCGATCGTATCGACGCCGGCGCCGCCACGCATCTGCTCGTTCATGTTGCGCAGGCGCGCGCTCTTGGTCGCGTAGTCGGCCTGGGCTGCGGTCAGATCGGCGTTGATCGAGCGGATCGTCTGTTCGGTCAGCGTATCGCCGCCCGTGCGCAGCAGCCCGGTCGATGCGCGGTGAGCCTCGACGCGGCTTTCGGCGTCGCGCAACTCGTCGCGCAGTTCGCCAACACGCGCATCCAGCCATTCCTGGGCGCGGCGGGTCGCGGCGAACTTGGTGTCGAGCTGGTTGTCGAGATAGACCTCGGCCAGCGTGTTCGACAGGAGGGCCGCCATCCTGGGATCGCGGCTCGACGCGCTGATCTCGATGATGAAGGTGGAGCCGACACGGTTCACGCCGATATGGTCGCGAACCGAGCTGATAACCCCGTCCATCTCCGCGCGCTCAGCAGCAGCGATATCCTCAGGCGTTTGCTCGACAGGCTCCGCCGGAGGCGTCTTGCCGAACGGCAGCAGGCCCTTGATGAAATCCTTGACGCCATCGACGCGCTGATCCCACTCGCTCGGCTCGGCCTTGGCCCAGTTGAATTCCGGGCTGTTGATGAGGTCGAGGCGCTGGACGACTTTCTGGATCAGCGTCCGGCTACGCAGGATTTCCGCTTCCGTATCGATAATCGCCGAGTTGGCCGGCATGCCCGAAAGCACAGCGCCGATATCGATGATCTTCTGGTCGCGCGTGTTCACGATCACGCGCGAGGTAGCCGTGTAGGACGCCTGCAGCTGGAACGTGTGAATCGCGACGGCCGCAAACGTCAGCACGAACACCGCGACCATGACGCCAAGGCGGCGGCGCAGTGCGCGGAGCACGCGCTGAACAGTGATCACGTTCTCGCCTTCGGGAACAGCTGGCCCGACAGGAAGCGCGCCACGGGGGTAACCCGATGCCACGTCGAGAGGATAGACCTTGTTCAACGTACTACTCCGAACGCTACGCGCTACACCGATCGAGCAAAGGCCGGCTTACGGGAAGAAGCGGATACCCGCGCTGATCACGTTGACATCCATGTCGGGCCCGGCATCCGCGCCGCTGGAGTCCTGCGAGCGGCCCGAGTATTCGAACTCGACATGCATATGGGGGTTGAGTTTGTAGGCGCCGCCAACGGCGAAGCTGAAGGCGTCATCCTCGCGATCGATGGCGATGCCTTCGAATGCGTTGTTCTCCTGGCGGACGTTTCCGAACAGCAGCAGGTTGCGGAGCAGTTCGTGATCGACACGGATACCGAAGGTCGTGTTGACCGCAGTCGCCGACATCGCGAGGCCAGGATCGATGACGCCGCGGTTGGCGAGGAAGGTGACGGTGGTGAGTTCCGTCGGATACCACTTCACATTGCCACGGACGTTGAGGCCTTCAACGGCGCCGAAGAGCGACGCATTGCGATCGTCCTTGAAGTTACCGACAGCGATCTCGCCGCGGATTGGTGCGGACAATTCGAAGTTCACGCCGGCGTCGACGGTGGTCTGCTTGCCGCCGCGATTGTTGGTGTCGTAGTCGAGATCGGCCTGGCGGGCCTGCACGAAAAAGGCGACGTCCGGCGAAATGGCGTAGGACGCGCGGCCGCTGATGTAGGTCGTGGTATTGTCGCGGATCTGCTGGACCACCTGGTCGAACTCATCCTGGGATGCGCCGACCTGCCCTTCGAGCTGGATGCGGTCGTTGCGATAGACCGCCTGCGCAAACACCGAGCGGGTGTCATACTCAGCGGCTTCTCCAACGTTGGATGAGGCGGCGGCATAACGCGCTTCCGTGAAGTGACCGACATCGGCGCCGAGACGAACGTAGAAGTCGCGCGAGACATCGACGCGGCCGTTCACGAATGCGTTGTAGTCGGTCGAGGATTCGTCGTCCGCCTCGAGATACTCGCGATGCGTCAGCGAAACGCCGGCCGCGAGTTCGTGAACCGACCAGGTCGAGCGGGCTTCGGCGCGCGGGGTGAAGCGGATGATCGTGTCGCTGTCTTCGTTGGCTTCTTCAGCGAAGATGTTGTCATTGGCTTCGGCAGAAACGCCAGCGCTGCTCATAATATCGAAAGCACCCGCACGAACCGGCTGCGGATCGAACTCGGGCTGCGAGCGCGCCGCGACATCGGTATAGCGACCGCGCGCGAACGGGTTTTCCTGCGCCGCCGCCATCGGGGCGATCGTCGCAGCCACTGCGGTGGCGAGCAGCAGGTGTTTAAATGAGGGCTTCATTGGCATTTACCTTCTCGGGCCGATCCCTGTTCACCCGCAGGTAGCAAGATCGGGACCGTTGCCGGCCGCGGTTCGCTCTGCGGTTGAGCTGTCTCCGCGATCCCGATTGGGACAGCGGGCAAAACTTCACGAACCACCTTTTCTTCCTCTACTGAGGTTAAGGGGTGGTGGCCCCACCTCGAATTTCATCGCGCTTGCACGCCTGTCGGCTTCCGCCAGTGTCGCTTCAACAATACCGCGCGCCGGATCCCTAACGTTGACGGCTGTTCCATCAACGGTTGGAGCCAACGCAAGCGCTGCTGCGCGAACCGGCTCACAAGCCGTCGCGTCGGCGCCGAGAAATGTGAGCGCATCGGCAACGAGTTCCCCGACAACCGGTTGAACTTCCGCAACATTCGCGACGAGATCCGCCATCGCATCGGGGGCCTGGCAGCGTACATCCTCAGCCAAAATCCTGGCGAGCGCCGCAACATCCTGCGCCTGCGCCTGCGCGGTCGGGATTACAGCAAGCATCGCAAGACCAGCGCCCACCGCAAGACGCACTGCAGCGCGCCTGTGCGGCGCGCCGCGTCCCTCGAGAGGCGCCATGCAGACCAAGACGTTAATCCCTTCCCTCTCGGTCCTGACTAGAAGAAGCGTTCGCGAATACGGATCGTGTCGCCAGGACGCACAACGGTTGTCGGGGTCAGTTCGACCTCGCGCTCATTGGGGCTGTCGGCGCTCTTGATAAGGATGCGCCCCTTGTCGGCGCGATAGGTGAAGTCTCCCGCGCTGGCGATGGCGTTCATCACGGTCAGGCCGGAGCTGAACGGGTATTCGCCGGGCTTGTTGACTTCGCCCAGAATATAGTACGGGCGGCCCTTGACGAGCTCGACCGTGACCTTGGGGTCGCGCAGCCAGCCATCCTTCAGACGCTCTTCAAGCCGGCGGCTTGTTTCGGTGACGGTGAGGTTGGCGATTTCCACCTGACCGATCAGCGACATCGTGATCGTGCCCTGCCCATCGACGATGAAGGCGCCGGACAGGTCGGGTTCGTCGAAGACGTTGACCTTCAACTCGTCCCCCGTGCCCAGCTTGTAGCCCGTCATGGACGCGCCTGCGGCTTGCAGTTCGGCGGCGTTGCCTACAGCCGGCCCGGACGTGCAGGCCGCAAGAACGGCTGCGCCGAAACTGACGATGGCAAATGCGGCCATCTTGAACGGGTTCATCACCAATCTCCTGTTAAGCACGTTGAGCGGCGGCCGGGTGCAAGGTCGGCCCCGTTGCAATGAATTCGACGGTGTCATGCTCAAATCGGGCCGCGGTCAGCCGGCCACTGAGATACGCGCCCGTATCGACGCCAATGCGCCGTGAATCCCGGTGCGGCGCCGAGGTCGGCGTGTGGCCGTGGACAATCACCGCGCCGAGCGGCTTGCGGTCGCTGAGAAACTCGTCGCGGATCCAGAGCATGTCGTATTCGCTCTGCTGATCCAGCGGCACGCCGGGGCGAACCCCAGCGTGAACAAAGACATAGTCGCCGATCCGCACGCTGAGATCGAGATTACGCAGGAAGTGCAGATGGTCTGCCGGCAGCACTTGCTGCAGTTCGTCGGATGCACGCGACCAGTCGTCGAGCGACGTGCGCGTGCGCGGCGGCTGGATACCGTAGGACACCAGCGTTTCGGCGCCGCCAAACTCGGCCCAGCGCGGCCCGACCGACGGGTCGCTCAGGAACTGAAGCATCGACGCTTCGTGGTTCCCCTTGAGGAAATATGTCTCGAAGGGAGACAGCTGGTCGCTCAACAGGACGTCTATGACATCGCGGGACTGGAACCCGCGATCAATGTAGTCGCCGAGAAAGATGAGGATTGGCCGGCCCTGGAAACCGCCCTGCGCGGCGTCGCGGCGAAGGTCTTCCAGCAGACGAACAAGCAGGTCGGCGCGGCCATGGATGTCGCCGACGGCATAGACCCGGCGCCCGTCGGGAACAGTCGCTGGCGGGCCTTCAAATACAACGGGTTTGGGGGGGCTGCTGGCCGTCTCGCCGGCTCCAAAAGCGCGCAGGACAACGCGACCGCCGGCAGCCAGTCCCTGGCCGATGTAACGGCCAAGACCTGTCAGTACTTCGAGGACCCGCTGATGCGGCGACGTCAATGCGAACTCCTGTTCCATTCCACCGCTCTTGCGGCGAACGGTATCCGCGCCTCGCAACAGGCGAGTTGAGCGGGCGCGCTCCCCTCGCAAGTGTGAAGCCAAGTTAGCCGACAGGAGTTGCCAGACCTTTGCGGACGACATTCCGCATTGTGCGCTTCCGCGGCGCCTGTGGACAAAAGGCTTCAACTCTCGCGTGTATGGTTAATGCAGTTGCCGCCTGCCGCAGTTGGCGCAACACGGGCTTTGGGGAGGGTGGGCCCATAGCTTGCAGGCATATTCGCCTATGACGCGCATCGCATTCTTCGCCCATGACGCCGCCGACGCCGCTGTGCGCCGCCGCATACAGGGTTTCAATGACGACGGGCTCGACGTGACCGGCTTCACGATGCGCCGCCGCGACGATGTTTCCCCGGAATGGGAGAATATCGACCTCGGCCGCACCTTTGACGGCGCCTACCGCCAGCGGATTCAGTCCATCTTCCGGGGCGCGCGCCTTGCCGCCAGGCATCGCGACAAGCTGGCCGCAGCCGATGTGATCTACGCCCGCAATCTCGACATGCTGGCCACCGCCTTCCTCGCCAGGCGATACGCGAAGCTAAAGACGCCCGTGATCTACGAGGCGCTCGACGTTCATAGATTGTTGACCAGGAAAGACCCGGTGGGCCTAGCGTTTCGTCGTGTGGAAGGCGCCCTGCTCGCACGCACGAAGCGGCTGGTCGTATCCTCGCCCGGCTTTCTTGAGAACCATTTCGAAAAGCGTCATCGCGGCCGTTACACCGCCAGCCTGATCGAGAACCGCCTCGCCGCCGGCGCCGCGTATGGCGACCGCCCCTCGCCGGATTTCCGCGCCGAAGGCCCGCTGCGCATCGGCTGGATCGGCATTCTTCGCTGCAAGCGCAGCCTGGATCTGCTGACCAAACTGGCCCGCGACTTCGGCCCGGCGATCCATATCGACCTGCACGGCGCGCCCGCGCTCACCGAAATCCCTGACTTTCACGAACAGATTCAAGGCATTCCGAACGTAACCTTCCACGGCCGCTATCGCTCGCCGGAAGATTTGGGCCGCATCTATTCAGCGCTCCATGTCGTTTGGGCTGGTGACTTCATGGAAGCAGGCTTCAACTCCGACTGGCTGCTGCCCAACCGGCTCTACGAAGGCGGATATTTCGGCGTTCCCGCCATCGCGCCCGCCGGGACTCAGACCGCCAAGTGGATCGAGACCCACGGCGCAGGGTTTACAGTGAATGAAGACCTCGCGCGCAATTTGAACGATCTCGTTCGCCGCCTGCTCACGGAGCCCGGTGCAATAGCTCCGAGGCGGCAGCGGCTTCTCGAGCTTCCGGTCGATGTGTTCGTCGCGCGGCGCGGCGAACTCGCTGGCCTGATCGGGGACACACTGCGAAACAGCGGAGCAGGCCCTGACGCAAACCTGCATCGATTCAACACACGCAACAGGCGAAAGGCGCCGGGCTAGTTCGGCAAATACCGTGTGCCCCGCGAGAGAATTTACAGTCAACGAGCTGATGGAAATGGACTCGTCCTTGCGAGGCGTTAAGTCCCGGAGATGCGCGAGGCGCCAGCTATGATTCAGATCCCCGCGCAGGCGGCGATGGGTTGGGGTTCGACGCGCTCGTCCGCCAAGGCGACCGCGCGCACGCGCCTGCGCGACGTGATCCCCGCAATCGCAGCCGTCGTCGCCCTCACGCTGGCCCATTTCGCCTTCGGCGCCGTGCAGCCCATCGCCGCGCTCGGCCTCTCGGCCCTGCTGACCGGAATTGCCGTCGTGACGATGCTGGCCGCAGGGCCGAAACACGTCACCATCGGCATGCTCATCGGCGGCGGTCTCATCGCGCTCGTTGGCGTTACCGGCCTCCTCGGCCCCATCCAGCGATCGGGCGCATCCCTCGCCGCCCTGTTCGCGTCAGGCGCGGTCTGGACTGTCGGCTATATCTCAGCCCGCCAACGCAGCGCGCTGGATGCAATCTGGACCACGTTGATCTGGGGGTCCATCGCCTATTGCGCCTGGATGTTCGCCGGCAACACTGCAACATCTTCGGCCAACCAGGGCCTCGCCATCGCCGACGCTTTCGAGACGCCGGCGAACGCCTCCGTGCTCTTCGGCCTGATGGCCATCGTCGGCATGGCGCGCGTGCTTCACATCGTGAAGCAGATGTTCTCCGAGGGCCTGCCCAGCTCGCACATGGTTGAGCGCCTTCTGCGCGGTGGTCTTGGCGGTCTCCTGCTGCTCGCCCTCTCGCTCACCTGCCTCACGATCGCAGGCTCGCGTCCCGGAATGCTGATGATCGCCGGCATTCTCGTCGGCCATATCTGGTGGGATCTTCTACCGATCCTCACGCGCAATGGCGCCGGCCTGCTGGCCCGCCTTGCCGCATTCGTTCTTCCCGTCATCGCTATCGGCCTTGCCGCGGGCGGCGTCAGCAATGGCTGGATCGCCGACGAAACGATCGCTGCGGGTATAGGCCAGGGCGAGGTTCTTCCCAACGTCCAGCGCATCGAAGCCTACATGGCGGCCTGGGCGCAAAGCCCCGTATTCGGCCACGGGCTTGGCTCCATCGACGCCGTCACCGCGCAACAACAGACCCTCGCCAACGCCAAGGTGATGCTGGCGCCCGGACAGGCCCACAACGCCTTCCTCACCTGGCTGGCCGAGACCGGCCTCGTCGGCCTCGCCATCCTCGTGCTCATCGTCGGCTCGATGCATGCGCGCATCTTCTCCGCGCTCGGCTCGCGCCGTATCCCGCGCACCTTCCCGCGCCTCGCCATCGTCGCGAGCATGTTCATGCTGCTCCATGCTGTGACCGACTCCTCGTTCGACCTGCCCAGCGCTGTCTGGCTCTACGCTCTGATCCTTGGCGCGGCCTGCGGCGTCGCCTCCGGCGCCCGTTCGACGCGCAGCGACAAGCGGCGCGACCCCATGCTCCCGACGAAAGGCTGACAATGGCTGCGTTGACCGCTGCAATTGCAAACCTCAAGGGCGGCGTTGGCAAGTCAACGACGACCGTCATGCTGGCCGATGGTCTGGCGTACTACTACGGCATGAATGTGCTGGTGATCGATCTCGATCCACAGGCGAACTCCAGCCAGATGCTGCTGACGGAACAGGGCGTCCAGGCCGCTTCCGACCAGGGCAAGGGTACGCACCATCTGCTCGCTGGCTTCATGGCGGGAAAGCCGCCTTCGGCCGCGCCATTCGTCATGCCCAACGCCGTGACGCTGGAGGAGCTGCGCATCGCCGAGGCGCAGGACCAGAGAAAAGGCTGGATTTCCAGCCTTCCGGCGCATCCCCAGCTGCGTCTGCACGAGTTGAGCCTCGAAGAGGAATGGTACGGAAAGGCCGGCACGCCGGCGACGCTGGCTCAGTCGCTGGCCGCCCATTTCCACGAAGCATTCGGGCCGCTGCAGCCGATCTACGACATCATCCTGCTCGATTGTCCGCCGCATCTTTCGCCGCTGGCGCGCGCGGGACTGTCGCTTGCCGACGTCTACATAACGCCGACGATTGCAGATTCGGTTTCCACCTGGGGCACGAAGCAGTTCTCGGACTGGGTCGGCAAGTTCATCGCCTCCGATCTGCCCAGCCGCAACTTCGTGCTGATCACCCGCTTCCGCGACACCAGATATGCGCGGCAGGTCGCGTCCGATCTCAGGGATATCTATCTGAAGGACCGCTGGTTCGGCCCGACCATCCCTGAGTCCGTCCACGTCCTCAACGCGATGGATCGCGCAGCGCTCGACAGCTACAACACCATGCGCGGCAAATATGCCGGCGTCACCGGAGACGTGCGTCGCCTTGCTGAACGCTTCACTGATTTTATGACCCAACGCACAGGCGCGACATGGCAGAAAGTCCGGGACTGACGCCGGTCGAATATATCGACCGCTTCTTCGACGAGCTGCGCACGGAAGTGCGTTCAAACCCGGCGCTTGCGGCCAGGCTGGTCAAGGCGCTGGGCGGCAATGTCGTTTTCGAGAACGAGACCAAGGCCGACGTCGCCAACCCCTACGCCCTCGCCGCCGAAGGCGACAAGGCGCGCTTCCTTGGAGTGTTCGGCTCGATGAAGATCGGCGACATCAAGAAAGTGCTCAAGGACTACAATCTCGCCACCCGCATCGACATGACGGGCAAGAACGCCGACCAGCTGATCGACATGCTCTATAATCGCGCATCCCGGAAAGTGAACGAGCGCAAGAGCTCGATGTTCTGAGCTGCGTCTGCAGCACGATCACCAGAGAAAAGGCGCCGCCCCGCCCCCGCTCGTCCTGACGGACGTCAGGACCCAGGGCTGGCGGCGAAGCTTACCTCGGCGTGAAACTTCAACCCCGTTCAATGAGCACAACCGTTCCTGGATGCTGGCTTGCATCAGCATGAGCTGAACAAGGCGAGGCGCTTTAGAGCTTCTGGCCCTTGAGCAGCTGACGGAACAGTCCCGCCGACCAACTCATGTGCATCGTCGCGGATGCAAGCCCAGCCAGCAGGCCACACATGGACCCGCGCTTCACCGCAACGGCCAGCGACGCCAGCACCAGCGCTCCGAGATAGCCCGCCGGCAGGATCAGCGACCACGGCGTGAGCGGCGCCGCCGCGAAGCCAGCGAGACAAGCAACCAGAGTCGCAGGCGGGATAAGCTGACGCAGGCGAGGCTTTTCGCCATGCTTCATCAGCGTGCGCGCCCTGCCCTTGCCGTAGTTGAAATACTGGCGGGCAAGCGCGCCGACAGCCGCGCGCGGCCGGTAGGTCAGGCGGATGTCGGCATCGAGGAAGATCCGGCCGCCGGCCTTGCGCAGGCGCGTATCGAATTCGGCGTCTTCGTTATGCGAGAACGTCTCGTCATAGCCGCCGATGTGCAGGAACGTCTTGAGGTCGAATCCGGCATGGTGGCCATGGTCGACGAACATCGATTTTCGCCCGCCACGGTGCGCCGACCCGCCCGAGCCGAGCGGAGTATCGACGATCCAGGCGTTGGCTTTCTGGAAGCAGCTCTCACCCACGGCATCCATCGGCGTCACGACCGAAGCCACGCCGCGACGTTTCAGGGAGTCGGCCACCTGCATGACATAGCCGGCCGGATAGATCGAATGCGCGTCGCACCGCACGAGGATGCTGCGCCCGGCCCCGGCTGCACGGGCGGCAAGGTTAACAGCGGCCGACTGCAGCCGCTTTGGATTGTCCAACAGGCGAAGGTTGGGGAACTCGCGGCGCAGGTCGGCTACGATTGCACGGGTCCGGTCGCGGCTGCCGCCGTCCGCCACCACGACCTCGACGGCTTTCAAACGCGGATCGCCGGCCAGAAGCGAGCGCACGCAGGCTTCGATATGGGCCTGTTCGTCAAGGGTCGGGATGACGACAAGCACGTCCTCGCCGAGCGCGCGGCGCAGCGCGAGGGCGCCAGGGCCTTCACGGTCGTTAGCCGGTGTATCGAGAACAAGAGCGCCGTCCATGGCTGGCTCCAGCAAGTCTCCTGCCGGGCGATCAGGCGCGCGACGGGGACCTTTCCGTGGTGATGTCCCAGGTCCGCACCGGCGTTTCGACGGCCGCGCGGTATTCATCGAAGGGGATGCCGTTCTGCTTCGCCTTCACCCGCATTTCCGCGAGAAATTCGGCATTCGGGCCGATCCAGCGCAGCAGGTCCGCATGTTCGAACGCCCGGCGGCGCACGGGGTCGGGCACGTCGGACCAGTTGGCGAGAACGAAATTGAACCGCCAGGCAATCAGCTCCTGGCTACAAAGGGGACAGGCATCCATCGAGCGGCTGAGCGCCTCGAGCGAAGCTTCGTTAACCCTTCCACCCGCCTGCTGCGCCTCGATCCAGGCCAGACGCGCCCACACATGGGCCCGCGACGGATCGATCTCGACGGCTTTGCGAGCCGCAGCCTCGGCCGCAGCAAGATCCGGCTCGGGGATATCAAGGCTCAGCTCAGCAAGTGTTTCTAGAAAGCTGGCGTTGCCCTCGGCAGATACGTCCCTCGCCAGCTGGGTTCTCACCTCGGCGTCGCCGGCGGCGAGAAGCGACATCGTGCGCGCTTCCTCGTTAACCAGCGCTATCATGGGAATAATGACTGCGGCGCCGAGCACGCTGAGCGCAACCCAGCTCACGAAGCGCCCGGCGCGCGAGGCTGGCGAGGGCGCATTCTTCGGCGCCTTTGCCGGATCGACTGCCTGGAGAACCTCCAGGTTGAAGGACGTAGAGTCGGCCATCTTCAGCTTCCGAAATGAATCCTGAACCAGAAAATCTCCCGGTTCAGCAGCGCTCGCCTGTTGCGTGCTGCTCTTCCCGTATGGGGTGCAGGTACGGCCCGTGCCGTGTGATCAGGCATGGGCCGCCCCGTAGAGCTCGAGCGGGGCCTTGCCCATGGCGGCGGCCAGCACACCGGCATGCAGATGCCCGCGCACCGCAGCCTTGCGCCAGCGCACCGGCGACCAGATCGTCAGCACCACCGCAGCGATACAGACGGCAACCTTTGCCAGCGAAATCGCAGCAACCATGATGCGGTTCTCGCCCTTGCGGAGGCGTAGCAGCCCATAGGTCTGGCCGGAGCGGAACGCGCGTGTCGTCAGCCAGTTGAGCGACGCACGGGATGCCGTAACCGGCTCCTCCACCACCGCGTCAGCCGCATAGGCCATCACCGCGCCGCGACGCTGGAGTTCGGTAAAGAAGGTCGTGTCCTCGCCGCCGGAACGGCCGAAGGCCGGGTTGAAGCGCTCAGGCCCGACCGCGTCCCGTTGCATCAGGACGTTGCAGGTATAGCCGCCATCGATAGCGCCATTGCGGAACTGGACCTGCGTCGAATGGAGATCCGCCTGCGATAGCCATGCCGGCGCGTCCATTGGGTAAACAGCGGCGACGCGGCCAAAAACCACCGCAGCGCCGGTTTCGCCTTGCCGCGAAAGCAGCTGGGAAAGCCAGTCGGGGCGCACCGTCTCGTCGTCATCGACAAATGCAACAAGCGGCGCAGTGGCCGCATCGAGACAGGCATTGCGCGCAATCGAGATGTTCCGCGCCGGCGCGTGAAGGTAAACGCCCGTCAGCTTGTGCTCGGCAAACGCCGCTTCAACGCGCGCACGCGCCGATGGCGTTTCATCGTTATCCGCAACGATCACCCGGATCGAGGCGCCGGGCTTCAGCTCAAGCCTGGCCAGGGATGCAAGCAGGTCCGAAACGGAATCGCGGCGGAACGTGCAGACGCATACGTCCACGCTCGCCGAAGCGGAATCCGGGCTGGCTGGGAACTGGACCATCGCCAAGGGGTTGCAAACCGTGCGCCAGCGACACTGGCGAGGTTAACGATGGAACCGCAGCGCTTCCGGCGCACACACGCAACCGCCTCGATGTTCCCGCGTTTGGTTAGCATCATCCAGCACAACAAGGAGCAGTCATGCCCACCCCCGCAGGACACACCAGCGCAATCCGCGCTTCCAAGGTTATCGGCACGAGCGTCTACAACCATGCCGGAGACAAGATCGGCAAGGTCGAGGACGTGGTTCTCGACAAGCAATCCAACAACATCATGTTCGCCGTCGTCGGTTTCGGCGGCTTCCTCGGCATGAACGAGAAGTATCACCCCCTACCCTGGTCCACGCTCGACTACGAGAAAGGCCGCGACGGCTATGTCGTGAACCTGACCAAGGAACAGCTGCAGTCCGCCCCGGCTGACGGCATCGACGAGTTGACGGCTCGCGACGGCGGCGGTCTGCGGGACTCGGTGTACGACTACTATAAAGCCCCGCGTTACTGGCAGTAACGCTCACCCCGATACGGGCGCGGTGTTTGGGTCCGACATCGCCGCGCCCTCGCGAGCGGCGGGAGTGCAGCCCCCTGTTCGCGCGAAGGCCCGGAAAGCGGCGCTCTCCGGGCCTTCCTTTCGTCTCGTCGGAGGAGATCGAGAGACGGAAGTAGTCAGTTGGCGGCGGGGGCTGCGCCCTCTGCGGGCTTGGCGTCCTTGTGCCATTCATAGATGCGCCGGATCGAGCACGAACCGTCGCCATAGCGCGCGTCCGTCACCAGATGGTCGCCGCTCGAGAGGCAGCTGCCGCCGCCGCGCGACACGAGGCCGATCTGGGTGAAGGCGTCGTCGGGCTGGCACGACCCGATCAGGTCGAGCTTGTATTCATCGCGGACGCCGGCTTCGACGATCACCGAACGGTTATCCAGCTTGCGCCAGCTGCGGATCTGGCTCTGGAAACAGATATTGCGGACTTCAGCGCCCTGGCGCGGATCGGCCTTGGCGTCGGCTTCGTCTGCGCCCGATGCAGGCGTCTGGCAGGCGGCGAGCAACAACGAGGCCCCGATCGCCGCGACAGCGGCAGCGAGACCGGATTTCTTGTTCATGTTCATGCAGTTTTCCCTAGCGGGGACCATCAAAGGGAGGGCCCTCAGGCTGGTGGTTTCCGCCTGAACGCCCGCTGAACGGAGATATAGCGCGCTTCGGCCATTCGCGCAGGGGTCTTCCGCGCGGAACTCGCCCGGCGGATTGGACGCTGTTTCCCGCGGCCCCAGGAAGAAGCCAGACATGGCAACACGCAAACGCGCCTCCAACTTTGCAGGCATGGCCCCTCAGGACCCGTTCCTGATCGTGGGACGCAACCCGCAACTCGTCGCCGCCGTCAGTCTCGCCGTAATGTGCGTTATCGCGCTTGCCTTCACCTTCTGGGCGGCGCGCGACGTCCTGCTGCCGATCGCCATCGCGCCGGCTAGTTGAGGGTCTTCACCAGCGCCTTCGGCGCAACAGCGCGATAACTCTGGTCGATCCAGCCCT
>CAZGWV010000022.1:9014-20328 GCA_964529555.1 uncultured Rhizobium sp. | reverse complement strand
GTCTTCACCAGCGCCTTCGGCGCAACAGCGCGATAACTCTGGTCGATCCAGCCCTTCATCGTGTCGATCTCGAAGTTGGCTCCCGCCTTCACGCGCGCCGTAACCCAGCCTGACTTGCCCAGCCCATAGCCGGTCGGCTCCACCCACGGCAGCGTCAGGGCCATCTCAGCCGACACGGGCAGCTTCACCGTCATCGAGAATTCGCCCCTGGCGCCGGCCTCGCCGCCGAACGTGGCGAACATCTTGCCCTTCACCTTCACCGCGTCATGGCCCCACGGATGATCGAGGATCGCCTCGGGATAACCGAGCGCGAATTTGATCAGCGCCTGTTCGGCTTTCTTGACTGTCAGCTTCGGCATGCGAACCCTCCTCCCATGCAAATCCGCATCGAATACCGCGACGACCCCGTCCGCACGCCGATCACGCCCTGGGCGCATCGGGGCGTGGACGGCCCGCCGTGGAGCGCCACTGTGTTCGATCCGCCCATGCCGCGTCCAGTTCACGGCAGGGGATATCCGGTGTGGTTCGTGGATCATCGCGGCCGGTCGCTGGTCTTCGCATCGCAAGAAGAGATCGCGCATGCGGTCGATGTGCTGGACCGCAAGATCCTGCCCAGCCCGCGCGAACTGGGTCAGCCCTATCTGGCGGTGAACTCCCACTGGCTCTCGCGCCTGCACGCAAGCTTCAAGCCGTGGAAGGTGCGGCAGGCACTGGTAAAATGCCTGAAACAGGCGCCCGCTGCGTAAACCGGGGCCGCAGTTTGAGCTTTCTCAAACTCGGCAAGGCGAATATCTCCATGCTCCGGTGCAACCGGAATCGGGGGTCGGGCCGATGAAATTCAAGGCGATGCTTGGCGCTGCGCTCGCGGTGGCAGGATGTGCGAGTCCGGGCGTGACCGATCGCGGCCGCGACAACATTCTCGGCGGGCAGGCGGGCGACCTGCGCGTTCTGTTCGACGATCAGTGCCCGCAGGCCTATCCCGCCCCTCCCTTGCCTGACCGGGACGGCCCCGGCAGGGGGATCGAAGATGACTTCGCCGCGATCTCGAGTCTCGGCCTCGACATGCTGGTCAATATCGGCGGCATCGCCTTCCAGTCGTTCGGCACATACCTGAAGCAGACAGGACAGGAGAGCGTCACGCGATCCGTCGGCGCGAATGGCGGGCTGTTCTACACCAGTCCCGAAGGCAATGCGGCGGTGACGATCGATCCGGGGATGCGTTGCATCTACCTCGTGCGCAATGGCTTTGCGCCGCAAGCACCCAACCTCGCGGGCGATGCGCCCGAAGCGTTGAAGCAGACCTGGGCGCGCCTAGGCCTGACGCGCGCGCCGGACCTGTTCGCCCAGCTTCATGTCGAAACGTCTGGCGACATTGGCGGCGGAGCGATGCTGTCTGGCGCGGGCGAGGCCGATCCGGCGCCTGATACGCCCGCGTTCTGGAATCCGGCGGTGTCGCCGCCCTACTTCCGGCTGAAACTCGACCGGCTGCATGTGCGTGAATTCCAGGCGGCGGCTGGCGTGGAGTCGCGCGACATTGCGTTGATCTTCAACTACGGGCTGGCGGCGTCTCGTACGGTTGTGGTCGCGGACGGCGCAAACGCAGGCGCGCCGGAGCTTACAGCCAAGTTCGCGGTCGGCGGTATCAGGCTCGCCGGGGCGCAGAGGGCGGACTATGCCGGCGCGAGTCTGACTGCGCTGCAATCCGCGTGGATGCCGGTGCCCGGCGTAAAGAGCTACGACCCGCGCGCAACCGTCGATCTCGTCGCCTATGTGGTGGAGTTCGCGCCGGGCAATCCGATGCTGGAGGAAATTGGCGAATACCTGTCAGGACAGGATGTGCGCCGCCGGGTGGAAAGCACGATCACGCAGACCGTGGGCGGCGGAGACTAACCCGCGATCAGTTTCAGCGCGTGCTCGTCGCCACGGCCCAGCGCCTTGATCGCCTGCGCCGCGATGGAGTGCGCGTCGAGCCCGGCCTGGATGTACATCTTCTCCGGCGAGTCATGGTCCTGGAAGATGTCCGGCAGCGTCAGCGTGCGGATGCGCAGGCCCCGGCGGCTTGAGTCGGAATCGAGCAGGCCGCGCTCCGCCAGCGAATGCAGCACGAAGGCGCCGAAGCCGCCCTTGGCGCCTTCCTCGATCGTGATCAGCACCTCGTGGTGACGCGCAAGCTGCGACAGCAACGCCTCATCGAGCGGCTTGGCGAAGCGCGCATCAGCCACCGTGGTCGAAAGGCCCTGCTTCTCCAGCATGTCGGCGGCGCGCAGTGCTTCCTGCAGGCGGGCGCCATAGGACAGGATGGCGATGGACGTACCCTGCTTGACGATACGGCCCTTGCCGATGTCGAGCGGCTGCGGGTCCTGCAGCATTTCAAGGCCAATGCCTTCGCCGCGCGGATAGCGGAAGGCCGACGGGCGGTCGTCGATGATGTGCGCCGTGGCGACCATACGTTGCAACTCGGTCTCGTCGGCGGCGGCCATCAGCACGAAGCCCGGCAGCGCGCCGAGGAAGCCGATATCGAACGAGCCAGCGTGCGTCGGGCCATCGGCGCCGACAAGACCGGCACGGTCGAGCGCGAAGCGGACGGGCAGCTTCTGGATCGCAACGTCATGGACGACGCTGTCATAGCCGCGCTGCAGGAAGGTCGAGTAGATCGCCGCGAACGGCCTCAGGCCATCTGCGGCCATCCCGGCGGCGAAGGTGACGGCGTGCTGTTCGGCGATGCCGACATCGAAGCAGCGCTCCGGGAACTTCTCGCCGAAATAGTCGAGCCCCGTGCCCGATGGCATGGCGGCCGTGATGGCGACGACTTTCGGATCCTTCTCGGCGGCGCGCACCAGCTCCTGCGCGAACACTTTCGTATAGGACGGCGGCCCGGCCTTCGCCTTGGCCTGCTCGCCCGTGACGACGTTGAATTTCGAGACACCGTGATACTTGTCGGACGAGCTTTCGGCGGGCGCATAGCCCTTGCCCTTCTTCGTGACGACATGGATCAGGACCGGCCCGTTCTCCATGTCGCGCGCATTCTCAAGCACGGGGATCAGCACGTCGAGATCGTGACCGTCGATGGGGCCGACATAGTAGAAGCCCAGCGAGTCGAACAGGTCGCCGCCCATGGAGAAGTTGCGGACCGAGTGCTCGACCTTCTTGGTGAAGCGCTCCAGCCCGACGCCCTTGGCGAAACGACGTCCGAAATTGCGGAAGCGGCGATAACCCTTCGACGAGACGGTGCGCGACAGATAGTGGCTCAGCGCGCCGACCGGCGGGGCGATCGACATGTCGTTATCGTTGAGGATGACGATCATGCGCGTGTGCATGCCGCCGATATTGTTCAGCGCCTCGTAGATCATGCCGGCGGTCATCGCGCCGTCGCCGACGACAGCGACCACGCGGTTGTCGCCCTTGGTGAGATCGCGCGCGACGGCAAAGCCCGCCCCCGCCGAAACCGACGTGCCCGCGTGGGCGGCGCCGAACGGGTCGTACTCGCTCTCTTCGCGCTTGGTGAAGCCTGAGAGGCCCCCGCCCTGACGCAGCGTGCGAATGCGGTCGCGGCGGCCGGTGAGGATTTTGTGCGGATAAGCCTGGTGGCCGACGTCCCAGACCAGCTTGTCCCTGGGCGTGTCGAACACGGCGTGGATGGCGACCGTCAGCTCGACGACGCCAAGGCCGGCGCCAAGATGGCCGCCCGTGGTCGAAACGGCGTTGATGGTCTCGGCGCGGAGTTCATCGGCGATCTGGCGCAGGTCCGCCGTCGAGCGGCCCTTGAGGTCGGCTGGGCTCGCGATCTGGTCCAGCAGAGGTGATGAAGTGTTCATGCCAGATTCCATACCCCGGATCCCGGTGGATTAGTGGCGGCGATTGAGCACAAAGTCGACCGTATGCAGCAGAGATGTCGCCCGTGAGCCGAAGGAAGCCAGATGCTGTTTCGCCTGTGCGGCGAGATAGCGCACCCGATCCTTGGCTCCGTCAACGCCCAGAAGCGACACGAAATTGACCTTCCCGGCCTCTTCGTCCTTGGCCGAGGCCTTGCCCAGCAGGCTCGGATCGCCCTCCACGTCGAGGAGATCGTCCACTATCTGGAAGGCCAAACCTAAATCATTGGTGTATCCGGCGATCGCCTGGCGCTCGGCCTCCACCGCGCCCCCCAGCAAAGCCCCGACATCCCCCGCCAGCGAAATCAGCGCGCCGGTCTTCAGCCGCTGCATCCGGGTCAGGACCTGGAGGGGCTCTTCCGCACCGGAAATCGGGTGCATGTCGATCATCTGACCGCCCACCATGCCCCGCGCGCCGGCCGAAACCGCCAGCCGCTCCACCAGCTTGCAGCGCATCAGCGCGTCGCGGTGCGTCTCGGGCGAAACCATGATCTCGAAGGCCAGCGCCTGCAGCGCATCCCCCGCCAGCACCGCTGTCGCCTCATCGAACGCCTTGTGGACGGTCGGCTGGCCGCGGCGGAAATCGTCGTCGTCCATGCACGGCAGGTCGTCGTGGATCAGCGAATAGGCGTGCATGCATTCGACGGCGGCGGCGCCGCGCAGCAGCGCCTTCTCCGGCGCGCCGAACATGCGGCCCACCTCGATGGTGATGAACGGGCGCAGGCGCTTGCCCTTGCTCAGCGCGCCATGACGCATCGCGCGCATCAGCTGCGCCTCCGGGCCCGAGGCCGGCGGGATCAGCTGGTCGAGCGCCACAGTGATGCGGTCGGCCACCTCGTTGAGGCGCTGCTCGAAAGCGGGATCGAGGCTATAGATCATCGGCCTTTTCCAATCCCTTCGGGCCATCGGCGCCGAGGACGATCTTCTCGACCTTGAGCTCCGCCTCGCGCAGGCGCGCTTCGCAATGCGCCTTCAGCGCCGCGCCGCGCTCGTAGATGCGGATCGAATCATCGAGCGGCACGTCGCCCGCCTCGAGCTTCTGGACGATCTGTTCCAGCTCGCGCAACGCATCCTCGAAGCTCATCGTTGCAATGTCGGCCGGCGGCTTTGCCTGTGACATTCGTCTCTCCAGAAGGTGGGCCAACATAGGCGCATCGAAGCGGGAGGCAAGCCGCGCGGCGAGCCTTATCCCAGCGCCTTTTCAACCGCATAATTGTGTATGGCGACGCCGCCGATCGCGAGGTCCCGCCGATGCAGCAGCGCGAAACCCTGACGCCGGAAAAAGCGCAACGCCGCCTCGCTGGCCTCGGAATGGAGACGCGCCACCCCCTGCTCGCGCGCCGTGGATTCCAGCCGGGCATACAGCGCGCCGACAATGCCAGTCCGCGCCGCTTCGGGCGCGCAATACAGCAGGTCGACATGCCCATCGGCTTCGAGATCGCCGAATGCGACCGGCTGGTCCGCATCGCCCGTTGCAACCAGCATCGTGCGTCCATCAATCGCGCGGGCATGCATGGCCGCAGCATCCGGCGTGCGCGCAGCCCACGCGGCGACCTGCTCGGCCGAATAGTGCGCCGGACCGATAATCTCGACGGCGCGGCGATAGATGCGGGACAGCGCCTCCGCATCCTGTGGCTGATAGAGCCGGACGCGCATCGCTATTTCTTCTGATAGATCCGGTACGACCAGTACTTGTCGCCGCCATTGTGGACGCACACCCAGCCGCGCCGCTTGATATGCGGGCGCAGCATGCGGTTGAACCAGCCGTGCGCGGCAAGCACGACATCCCGGCCGCCGCTTTCTTCCGCCAGCTTCACCAGCTCTCCGGCGGCGGTGGCCGCGCGCTGTCTCGCGGCCCCGACAGGCTCCTCGCCGGCGCTATGCCCGAACATCCAGAGCAGGCGCGCGATCTTGTTCCAGTTCTTGGGGCTCATGCGGCCCGCGATGCGCGGGGGCGGCAACGGCGCCTCGTTGAACATGGCATCGTGCTTCACGGCCCGCCCGCGTCCGAGATGCCCCGCCGTCTGGATTGCACGCGGCCGGGCGCTGGACAGGATGATGGCGTGCTCGTCGATCTCCTTCAGCAGCGCTTCAGGCGGGCACTGCCCCTCCTTCAGCGAGGAAAGTTCGTAACGGTCCCACCAGACCTTGTACTCGCGCCAGCCCATGCGCGGGCCTTCCTTCGGGATCACCTGCGGGCGGCCATGGCGCACGACGACGATGCGTCCGGGGCGACCGGCGCGCGTAGTCCTGTCGTTCGGTTTGACGGCGGTATCCATCATGCCCCGCTTAGACCACGCGGGCGCGATTCCAAACAGCCATCTGCGGAACGATATCTAACTCACAGCAAAATGGGCTTTTTCAGAAAGCGGATGCCCGGATCGCGGCCTTGACGGCGCGAGTCGTTCGCCCCAGGGCCGGATCGCCGCCAAGGGCGCGGGCAAGACCGCGCACCTGCCCCTGCATGCTGGTTTCCACCGCGAGGATAATGTCCAGGCGCCGGCGGGTCCGCCCGGCAAACTTCGAGGCCGGGCCCAGCCGCCCCTGTTCCACCGCCGCCAACAGCCCCGCCGCCAGCGCCCGCGCGCCGCCGGCAAGGCCGGTTGCAGTCACCCGCCCCTCATCCACCGACTCGAAGAACGAAGTGTAATGCTTCTTATAGTGCGACTCGCCCGTGCCGAGGACGCACCGGGTCACCCCGGCCGCCGAAGCGACCTCCAGCAGCCGCTCCTGCAATACGAGCCCCGGCGAGCAGGACGAGAACGCCGGATCGTATCCCGCGATCCAGCCATGCAGCGTCGATCCGCTGCGCAGGCCGAATTCCGCCGCCGCCAGCTTTCCGCCGTAGCGAAGCGTCGCCATCACGCCGGAGAAGTCTTCGCTTTCGCACGTAGCGCATGCTTCGAGCAGCGCCCGTGTCCACGTCGCGCCGAGAACATCGTGCCGACCCGTGCGCGCAAACTGTTCGCGCTTCCAGCCGATCAGCGTTGCGAGATCTTCGGCAGACGCGCGGCCGAATGTGACCATCTCGGCGCCGTAGTCCTTCTCACCTTGCCGGGCGAGGCGGCGCATCTTCTTGAAGTGCCTCGGATGACGCTCGCGCTGCACGGCGAGCCATGCCTCGAAGCCCTGGCCGAGATCAGCCACCGCCGACTCATCGCGCCCGCGCAGCGTGACGCCCTTCGCTTCCGGCGCTTCGGGCCAGCCCGCGAACGCATACGCGGCAAGCCCAGCCTTGCCGAGCGCCTGCGATAGAATATCAGCGCCGCCTTGCTGCGCGATGGGGCCCGCCACATCGCACATCGGCGCGCAGAGTGGGCGCGCAAGGCCCGAGCCAGACAGCTGGAGCGGCAACACCAGCTTCGTCTCGCCGTCTTTGCCGCGCGCAATCAGCACGCGCGCATTCGGGCGGACAGCGCCGGCGCAAACCGCAAATTCAGGAGACAGGAACGGACTGTCGAGCCGTGGGTCGGCGGCGCGAATGGCGCGCCATGCGGCGAGATCGGCATCCGCCAGATCACGCGGGAGTACGAGCGAGACGTCCATGGAACCAACCGCCGGCTGCGATCCCCTCGCAGGCGGAAACCATACCGCCACAACGCTTAATTTCGGGGTAAGCATGAGCCCGAAATTTGCCGCAGACGGGGTCGCCGCCCCCGGCAAACGGGGATGGACTCCTGCCTTAGAGGCCCTTCCACATCCTGCCCTCAGGGCATTCCGTTTCCGGCGACTGCTTGCAGCCGTGCAGCGTGAACAGCACCGTCTCGGCGCGGCCGATCAGGTAGTCCATCGGCACCATGCCGACCGCATCGTCGCTCGTGTCCACCGGCAGGTTGGCGCTGCGGCGGGGCCAGGCTTCGGGGAATTGCGCAGCAAGACGGCGATGACCCGAAGGCGCGCGGCTATCTTCCGAGTTGTCGCGGTTGTCGCCCATCATAAAGACATGGCCGGGAGGAATGAGGAAGCGCGGCGTCTCGTCGAGCGAATCCGAATCCGAGAACTCATGGATCAGGAACGACTTGGTCAGCTCGTTGCCGTCCTTGTCCTTCTCGCCGGTCGGGATCGTCTGCTTGTACTCGACCGCCGTATAGATGCGGTCGTTCTCGGCGCCGATATAGCGCGTGGTGCGGATCTTCTCGCGCGGCACTTCAACATCGTTGAGGAAGAGTCTGCCGCCCTTGAGCTGGACTGCGTCGCCCGGAAGGCCGACGAGGCGCTTGATCATCACGCGGTCCGAGAACGGATGCTGGAACACGATGACGTCGCCACGCTTCGGCTTCGAGCCGAACAAGTTCTCGCTGTCGACGCACTCCTTCGCCTGTTCGGCGTTGGGCTGGTCCGGGCACTTCTTGTCGCCGATGACGAACAGTCCGAGCCCGAACGGGATCGAGTTGCGGTTGTAGCCATAGGCGAACTTGGCGACGGCCACGCGGTCGCCAACCTGCAGCGCCGGCACCATCGACTCCGACGGGATCGAGCGCAACTCGTACACGAAGGTCGAGAACAGCAGCCAGAACGGAACGAAGATGGCGATCGTCAGCGCCGTCTCGCGGAATTCGTGCAGGATCTTCTTCTTGATGCCCGGCTTCGGCGCGCCGGCGCCGGCCTCGCCCAGAACGGCCGGGTCAGCACTTCCCGGCTGGTCGGTCGAGGTATCCGTCATTTACCAGTTCCTGCGCGTTACTCAGTATATGGTCCGTAGACGCGCCCAGAACTCGGGCGCTTCGGGGCTATACGTTATAGGTATGCCCCTGTCGTCAAGACACACGCCTGTAGAGCGTCGTCCCGGCGTCCTGTTCCGACACGATCAACCCCCGCCCTTTCAGGCAGTTAAGGTGCGCCAGCGCCTCTCCGGTCGCCATCCCGAACGTGTCCTGATCGATTGCACGGGCAAAAAGGGCGGTGAAGAGGTCCACGACCCGGCGCGGCTCGCCCAGCCGGGACAGCAGCCGCTTCATCCCCAGCTCGTGCCCGTCGATCAGCGCATCCAGCCGCTTGTGCGCGCCGTAGAACGGCTCGTTATGGGCCGGCAGCACCAGAACGTCCGCCGGAATCGCAGCCTTCAGCTTGGCGCACGAGTCCAGCCAGTCCTTCAGCGGATCTCCCTCCGGCTCGGTCGGGAACACGCTGACGTTGGAGGAGATGCGCGGCAGGATCTGGTCGCCCGAGATGAAGACGTTGATATCGGGCGCCCAGAGGCACGCATGCTCCGGCGAGTGCCCGCATCCCGTGACGACATGCCACGGCCTTCCGCCGATGGAGATGACGTCGCCATCCGACATGCGGCGGTAGGCGTCGGGCAGTTGCGTCACCGCGCGGCCGAACCCGCCGAACTTGTCGACATAGCGGTCGATCTCCTGCTGGTTCCACCCGGCGGCGCGATAGAACTTCACGCCCGCCTCCGGCGCCTCGCGCCCCGTATCGGCCACCAGCATGCGGCAGGTGATGTATTCCAGCCGCGAGATCCAGAGCTCGCACTGGAATTTGCGGCTCATCCATCCCGCCAGCCCGATATGGTCCGGGTGCATGTGCGTGACGATGATCCGCGTCACTGGCCTGCCGCCCAGCTCCTTCTCGAAGATGGTGCGCCAGTGTTCCTTGGTGATCGAGTTGGGAATACCAGTGTCCACCACCGTCCAGCCATCGCCATCCTCGATCAGCCAGAGGTTGATCCACTTCAGCGAGAACGGCAGCGGCATCCGCACCCATTTCACGCCGGGCGCAACCTCAAGCACGGACCCCGGCTCGGGCGGCGTCGCGAACGGATAATCGTACCGCGCGCGTTCGGTCTTGCCTTCGAAACCATCCATGACCGGATTCCCGTCGCTGTGCCGGGCCATTAGACCCTATTTGACCAGACCGGCAAACAAGGACGCCGCAAGTCAGACCGGCGGCGGCGAACCACGCCGCAGGCAACCGGCTCTATTCGTAGCACTGCAGCAGGACGGTGGACGCGCGCGCCAGTTCGGCAAGATCGACCTTGTCGAGCTTGTCCGCCGAGGCAGTGCGCTGGTAGGCGACATCATTCGCGTCGAGGAAAGCGATCAGCTGGGCCAGCGTGATCCCGAAGTTCACGTTCTGCGGGATGTCGCCGAACTTGTCCTGCACGCTCATCGCATTCAGCTTTGACACGACAACGCCGATCACATTGCCCGACATGTCGAGCACGGGGCCGCCGCTATTGCCCGGCTGCACCGGCGCGGTGAACTGGAAGCGGCGCTTGTCGTCGCCCATTCCCATCTGCGCCGACACGGTGCCGACCGTCACGTTGATGCCCGACGACAGGATGCTGCCGAGCGGAAACCCTGCGATCAGCACATCTTCCGCCAGACGCACGCTGCGCGTGTCACGGATGTTGAGCGGACGCACCGAGCTGCTGCCACGCAGGAGCGCCAGGTCTTCCCCATCGGCGGCGACGTTGATGAGGCTGAGATCGGCGCCGCTCTTGAGCGTGATGCGCTTGCAGCCTTCGATGACGTGCGCGTTGGTGACGATCAGGCCGCCGTCGGCGACATACCAGCCGGTTCCCGTGCTCGTCAGGGTGAGCTTCGGCGCACGCGGCGCCGGCTCCGCGCTTGCCGACTTGGACTTCTTCGACCCACCGAGCGCTTTCGAAGCGTCGGCCGTCGCCGGGGCATCCGCCAGCAACCAATCGACGATGGCCTCGACCGAAAGCGCAGCCGACTCCATCACCAGCAGCGCGTTGTCGAGCACGGACGACTCGTTGGGCAGGCCGGCAAGCACCAGAGATCGGTTCATCCGCTTCTGGAAGCGCGCGTTCGACAGCCAGTCGGGCGAGCGGAACGTGGCCATGTCTTCCGCTTCGAGCACGTCGAGCACGCCGAAGATGGCTTTGATGAGGCTCTGTTCGAGACCTTCATCCGTCATCCGGCCGACCACCACTTCGATCACCGAGGCATGGATGCCGACGGCAGCCGCGTATTCGCGCGTCGTCTCGTCCCACACATAGGCGGCCATGCACTCATCGACGGCGCCGGAGAGGGTCGCGTCAGCCGCCTCGATCGCCGCCTCGCTGGCGTCGGGGTCGACGAAGACATCGGCGATCTGGAGCGTATCCCCGGACTGCGACAGGATATCGTAGACGCAGTATATCTCGGCTTCCTGTTCGGGCCCGACGAGGCCGTCGAGGCCCTCCTGCGCGAAGGCCGGCGCCGAGGCGATGACCAGCGCAGTCATGGCGGCCCCCGCCAGGCCCGACACGCTGCAGCCAATTTTCCTGACGATTGGCATATCCCCGACTCCCGGCGACCCCCGTCGCCACTCTTCTTGCAAGCAGAGGCTAGCGCTGCCGCCCCGGCTTTTGAAGCGGTCGGCGCCGCCCGGCTGCAAAAAAGATCAATTTAGCGTCAGCCCTGCTTATGCCAGGAAGGCGAGACGCCATAATGAGGGCATGAGAGCGCGACCAAAGTCGCTGCCGTCCT
>CAZGWV010000022.1:5386-8914 GCA_964529555.1 uncultured Rhizobium sp. | reverse complement strand
GTCGAAGGTCAGCGCCACGATCGATCCGAAATCGATCGAGACCGACTTCGAGAAGACCCGCGCGGCGGGCAACACCGAAGACTTCAACGCCATGCTGGCCACCGGCGAGCGCTTCTTCAACGCCAACAAATTCCCCAGCATCACCTTCACCTCGACCGCCATCACCAAGACGGGCGACAACAAGGGCAGGATGACGGGCAACCTCACCTTCCTTGGCGTCACCAAGCCGGTGACGCTGGACGTCACCTTCATCGGCCACCGCGCCTATCCCGCGCCGCAGAAGCCGAAGGTCGGCTTCCAGGCCGTGGGGACGATCAACAAGACGCAGTGGGGCATGGCCGCCGGCGGCCCGATGGCGGACGACATCAAGATCGTTGTCAACGCCGAATTCAGGCAGAAATAGGCCGCCCATTCAATTGAGTTCTTTCGATGCCGAGCGTTGGTGACGCGCGCTCGAAGGCAAAAGCTGCGCAATCGCGGCCGGCTTGAGCGTGGATAGGGACCCCCACCTGCCCGGTGGTACGGTCCAGTGCTGCTTAGGTCCGCTTTTCATGGCATATGCAGGCAACAGCCTGACACGGCATCCTGCCCTCAACCGAGATACTGCCATGACCGAACCCACCCCGCAGACGATCGTCGCCCGCGATCTTTCCGGCCAGCAGCGCTATACGGCGGTCGCCATCGCCCTGCACTGGGCGATCGCGTTCCTGATCGTCGGGCTGATCGCAGTCGGCTGGATCATGGAGAACATGCCCCCCGGTCCCGACCAGTTCGCCGTCATCCAGCTTCACAAGTCGTTCGGCATCACCGTGCTGCTTCTCTCAGTCGCCCGGATCGTGTGGCGGTTGATGAACCGGCCGCCCGCCGAGCCGCCCATGCCACAATGGCAATCCTTTGCGTCCCGCGCGGTCCACGTCCTCTTCTATATCCTGATCATCGCGATGCCGCTGACCGGCTGGATCATGGCGTCGGCCTCCAGCGATGCGCCCACGCGCTTCTTCGGGCTTGTGGATATCCGCCTCCCCGGCATCCCCGCGCTGGATGCGGATACCCGCCACGGTATCGAGGACGGCTTCGAGACGCTTCACTCCAATCTCGCCTGGGTGATCGTCGCTCTTCTTGTCCTGCATGTCGGCGCGGCGCTGAAGCACCACTTCATCGACAAGGACGGCCTGCTCGCGCGCATGGCGCCGGGCCTGTTCGGCCGCACCGCCGGCCCGCCGGACGATGGACACGGCGCATTCTGGGCATTCGGCGCGGCAGCCCTCGTGCTCGCCGTCGTCACGGGTCTCTCGCTGACGAGCGCGGCTCCGCCGACAAACAGCGCTACGGCGGGCGGCGAAGCCGAAATCACATCGAGCGCGCCGGCATGGAGCGTAGATTATGGGAAGAGCCGCGTCGCTTTCCGCTTCAACTACATGGGCACGCCCTATGAAGGCACGTTCCCGAGCTGGAACGCGCGCATCCACCTCGATACCGACGCCGAGAGCAACCAGAACCTGCCAGCCGACGGCTATGTGCGCGTCACGATCCCTGTCGGCCTGCTCCAGACGGGCATGGATTACTTCAACGACAGCCTCGGCCAGGGCGATTGGTTCGATGCCTTCAAGTATCCAGAGGCCGTATTTGAAGTGAAAGGCGGCATCTACAAGTTCGACGACAGAAACTACGAGGCCACGGGCGTGCTGAAGCTCAAGGGCGTGGACTATCCCGTGCGCCTGCCCTTCACGCTCGATATCGACGGCGCGACCGCCACGATGCACGGCGAGGTCGTCCTCAAGCGTCTCGACATCGGCATCGGCGCCGGCACGACGGCCGAACCCGCAGGCGATGCGGAATGGGTCGGCAATGACGTGACGGTGGCGATCGACATCGTCGCCGCGCGCCAATGAGCAGCCAGTGAAGACGACGATGAGCGCGCGCGATTCGACTCTTCGAGGCGCCTTCAACGCACTCCTCGAGTCGAAATCGGCGCCGATTGCGATGCGCGTGGCGCCAAAAACTGTGACTATGAGGGCACAGTTCGGAATCGAAATTGGCATGACGGAGTCACGCGCGCGCGTCATCGCGAGACGCAATTTCGAGTCATGCGAGAGCCTTCGCGGGCGCCGCAATGAGGCAGCCAACGGACGTGTGCGAACATGAAAGACGATTCAGGATCCGCCTCGCGCACGCCCGCGCCGATCGTCGGCACGACACCCGCCGACCTCGCGCGCGCGGCCTCCGTGATCCTCGCCGGCGGCCTCGTCGCGGCGCCCACCGAGACGGTCTACGGGCTCGCTGCGGACGCCACCAACGGCGCCGCCGTCGCCGCGATCTACACAGCCAAGGGCCGCCCCTCCTTCAACCCTCTCATCTGCCATGTCGCCGACCTCGCGATGGCCGAGGAGCATGCCGTGTTCAGCCCGCTCGCACGCCGCCTCGCGGAGCGCTTCTGGCCTGGCCCGCTCACGCTCGTGCTGCCGCGCAGGGAGACGTCCACCGTGTCCGAGCTTGCGACCGCAGGTCTACCTTCGATCGCACTGCGCCAACCAAAACACGAAGCAACTCTGAGACTTATTCAACTCGTCGGGCGCCCGATCGCTGCGCCTTCGGCAAATCCATCGGAGCAGCTGAGCCCCACGACCGCAGCGCATGTGGCTGCCGGACTGGGCGCGCGCATCGACCTCATCATCGATGGCGGCGCGTGTCCGGCGGGGCTTGAATCGACCATCGTCGCGCCCGGCGAAGACGCCGCCGTGATGCTCCGGCCCGGCGCTCTCGCGCGCTCGGACATAGAGTTGCTCACAGGCTCGCTGGGGTCTCCGGGGACCTCTTCGAGCATCCTCGCGCCGGGCATGATGAAGCGTCACTACGCGCCGCGCGCGCGACTCCGACTGGGCGCTACGAGCGTGTCCGAGGGTGAGGCGTTCCTCGCCTTCGGGGCGCCGCCGCCGGGTGTCTCGCCGACTCTCAACCTCTCGATTCGCGGCGACCTCGCGGAGGCCGCGTCGAACCTGTTCGCGATGCTGCGCACGCTCGATCTGACTCATGACTCGATCGCCGTGGCGCCGATTCCGAAGACCGGACTCGGCGAGGCGATCAACGATCGTTTGCTGAGGGGTGCTGCACTCGCACGCGAAGATGGTGTAGAAGAGATTCGTTGAGTCGGGTTTTTCCGATCGGAGACCGGCTCAACTTAATTGGATGCAGGTTCGCTAGCGGGCCTCGTCTGAAGGGACCACTCAAGGAGACTTAAGATGGCCACTGCCAAAAAAGCTGCGAAGAAGCCGGCGAAAGCCGCCGCCAAAAAACCGGCGAAAGCTGCTAAGAAGAAGAAGTAGTAGCTAAGCTCTTCGCATTGGGCAGCCAGTCCTTGGCCTGTGCCTCCTAGAGGCCGCCCAATTCCCAGAGACTAGTGTATTCCTCATGCCCGTCCGGTCATCCGGGCGGGCATGAACACGTTTGGGGCCCATGTTTTCGGAGATTTCAGGCTGCTTGAGCGCCTTTAGCGCTCGTACCCCGCCCCTCTCGGCCACAATGATCCGC
>CAZGWV010000022.1:0-5286 GCA_964529555.1 uncultured Rhizobium sp. | reverse complement strand
GCCGGTGCGTCCTTCTTCTCCACTTCCGACGCGGGCATGGGGCGGCTGTAGAGGAACCCCTGCACTTCCGTGCAGCCAAGGCCCGCGAGAATTGCCGCCTGCTGCTCGTTCTCGATGCCTTCGGCGGTGACACGCATGCCCAGATCGCGGGCCAGGGAGATCACGGCACGCACGATGGCCTGGTTTTCCGCGCTGGAATCGATGTCCCGCACAAAGCGCTGGTCGATCTTGATCTTGTCGAAGGGGAAGGCCCGCAGATAGCTCAGCGAGGAATAGCCGGTGCCGAAATCGTCGAGCGCGATCTTCACGCCAAGCTCCCGCAGCGCGTGGAGTGTGCGGATATTGTGTTCCGTCTCGTCCATCAGCACGCTTTCGACGATCTCGATCTCGAGGCGGCTCGGGTCGAGTTGCGAGGCAGCCAGGGCCCCGATCACGGTCGCCACGAGGGACGGGTTCTTCATCTGGGCCGGCGACAGGTTGACGGCCACGGGCACGTCCTCGCGCCAGTGGGCGGCCTCTTCGATGGCCTTGCGGATCACCCATTCGCCCAGCGGCACGATGATTCCGGTCTCTTCGGCGCAGGAAATGAACACGCCGGGCGACACCAGGCCGTGGCCCGGACGGTTCCAGCGCAGCAGCGTCTCATAGCCCGAAACCTTGCGCGTGCGGGTGTTCACCAGCGGCTGGAAGTAGACATCCATGGTCTCGTTGGCGAGCGCGTTGCGGAGATCCGTCTCCAGATCGGCGCGCACGCGGGCCGATTCATCCATGCCCGGCTCGAAGAAACGGGCGCAGCCGCGGCCCTGGGCCTTGGCGCGATAGAGGGCCAACTCGGCATTCTTCATCAGAATGGCGGGGTCGGCGCCGTTTTCGGGGGCGAGCGCCACGCCGACGCTGCCGCCGGCCAGGATTTCGCGGCCATTGAGGACGACCGGAGCCAAGAGGGCGTCGACGAGATGATCGGCCACCTCGCCGGCTTCTTCGGACGTCAGGTCCCGCTGCAGGACGGCGAATTCGTCGCCGCCAAGGCGGGCGAGGAAGGCGTCGGCGCCGACACAATCGCGCAGGCGCTCGGCCACGACCTTGAGGAAGGCGTCGCCCGTCGGGTGGCCCTGGGTGTCGTTCAGCGTCTTGAAGTTGTCGAGGTCGATCACGAACAGGGCGAACGCCTCGCCGCGCGCTTCGGCGGCTTCCTGCGCGATTTCAAGCTGGCGGACCAGCATGGCGCGGTTTGGAAGGTCGGTCAGGCTGTCGTATTCGGTCGCGTAGGCGATCAATGCCTCGGTATCGCGCGAGCGGGTGATGTCGGAGCACACGCCGCGCCAGCCGCCATCGGCGGTGGGCTGGCCGCTGATCGACCACCAGCCTTCGCGCGCGCCGATGGACACGCGCAGAATTTCGTCGCGGAACGGCTTGCGCTGTTTCAGGATCACATCGAGCACCTGGGCGGATTCAGTGGCGAACAGCGCCAGCAGGCTGCCGCCCTGGAGGATTTCGGCCGGGAGCCCGGTCGCATCGACAAAGCGCGGCGAGGCTGGGCCCAGACGGTTGTGCTCGTCCACGCGCCAGAGCCAGTCGGCCGAATGCGCCTCGAAATCGTTGAGCAGGAGGCTCATCGTCTCCTTGGCTTCTTTCAACGCTGCCGCATCGATCATCCGGCGGACATCGTTCGCATGCGTGGACGAGGAGAAGCGCTGAAGCGCCGTGATGCCCCCGACGAGCAGCAGGGCGGCGCTGGCGGCCCATTGATGGTCGCCGAGCAGCAGGCCGAGGCACGCGCCAAGGCCCACGAGGAGCGAATAGCCGAAGGACGCAGCCGGGAAGCTGGAGTGCAGCAGCGCGCCGACGCAGAGGATGGCAGCCGTGAGAATGCCGAGCAGCATATGGTGCTCAGGCCCGCTGGACGCGACGAGGGCCGCGATGATGCCGCCCCACAGCAGGCCGCTGAACAGCGTATAGTGGACGATACGCCTGTCTTCGACGGCGCCTTCGCCGGGAACGGCCGTGCGGCGGCCTTCGCGGACACGGATGAAGACGAGCACCGCGCTGGCATAGCACCACACGAACACGAGCGGCATGGCGGCCTCGGCCCAGAAGGCAAAGGTCAGGACGACTGCGGTAAGGAGCGAATGAACGGCTGCAAGCGGGGCCAGCGCATGAAAGCTGCGGCGGCGCTCTGCGGCGATCGCATCCTGATGGGCCGGCGGAATATCCACCTTCCCAAGGAAAAGGGTCTCGAAATTCGGACCAAACATAAGGGTCGTTCCCACCAGACGGCCCCCCGCCAATGCCGGGCGCTCCTGGGCAAGCTGGCAGAACAGGGTCGATTTCCGGTCAAATCGATCGGTGAAATTTCATCGATCGGGAGCGGGAAGCAGCCTTTCGCCTCCCCTTAAGCGAGGGATGCGGCCAATGCCGCCACGTCATCCGCGGTCGTCGCCCACGAACAGACGAAGCGGAACGAGCCGTCCAGCCAAGGATAGCAGGAGACCCCGGCGGCCTTCAGCCTGGCCGCGACAGCCGGCGGCAGGCGCATGAAGACTTCGTTGCCATCGACGGGGTGGGCGAGTTCTCCGCCGTGCTGCGCCAGCAGGTTGGCGACATCCAGCGCCGACTTGTTGGCGCGGCCGGCAAGGTCGAGCCACAGCCCGTCTTTCAGGTAGGCGCACATCTGGGCGGCGAGGAAGCGCATCTTCGGCGGCATGTGCCCTGCCCGCTTGGCGCGGGTGCGCAGGTCGTTGAAGCGCTCGCGGGCCGCGCCGAAGAGGATGATCGCCTCGCAGCCCATTGCGCCGTTCTTGGTCGCCCCGAAACTCATGGCGTCGACGCCCGAGCGCCAGCTGAGTTCCGCCGGGGTCGCGCCCGTGGAGACCAGCGCGTTGGCGAACCGCGCGCCATCCATGTGAACCGCAAGCGCCGCCTCGTGCGCCAGCGCCGCGCGCTCGGCGACTTCAAAGGGTCGATAGGCCGCGCCGCACTCGGTCAGGTTGGAGAGGGAGAGGACGTGGGCCGGCGTTTCATGCACGAAGTCCGGCTGGTTGGCGGCGATGCGGGCGCGCAGGGCCGCGAGGTCGATCCGGCCATGCAGGCCGGGCAGCAGCGACAGCTTGGCCCCGCCGGTGAAGAACTCGGGCGCGCCGCGCTCGTCGCGCTCGATATGCGCTTCAGCGTGGCACAGCACCGACCCGTGCGGCGGACACAGCGTTGCGAGGGCGAGCGCGTTGGCAGCTGTCCCGGAGGAAACCAGCCAGACATCAAGATCGCACTCGAACGTCTTGCACAGCGCCTCGCGCGCGCGCTCGGTCCACGCATCGGAACCATAGCTCGGCGCGGGCCCCGTATTGGCGTCGACGATCGCCTGGAGAACGGACGGGTGCGCGGGGGCTGCGGTGTCGGATGAGAAATTCATCGCGCGTTCTCTCAGTTAGCGGCAAACAGCGCCGAAACGCGCCTGCGGCGAGGGTGCGGCCTGAATCGCCCTGGCGGATCCGCGAGGCGTCACACTGCTCTTTCCATCACCGTGATACGACCGCGCTTCCGCCGGGAAGCGGCCTTGACGGTTATCTCGATATCCTGACCGAGCGCGACGAGCAGACGCAACAAGCGATCGCTAGAGAAGTGTGTCAGCCGGCCATTCAGCAACGCCGATACCTTCGGCTGATCGACCCCCATCAATTCGGCGGCCGCCACCTGTGTCAGGCCGCGCGCTTCCACCACGCGCCGGATATGGCTGGCCAGCTGCGCTTTGGCGAGTTCTTCTTCGGCATCGGCGATCCGCAGATCGGCGAAAACATTGCCGGAGCCGGCAGTCACCGCGATTTCGTTGTCTTTTCGCTTTGCAGCCATTCCTCGTAATCCTCTCGCGCGCGCCTCAGGCGACGTTCGATCATGTCCAGTTCGGTCTTCGGCGTCGCGATCCCGCGCTTGGACTTCTTCTGGAAGGCATGAAGCACATAGACCACGCCAGCGAACCGAACCGTATAGACCGCGCGGTAAGTATCGCCGTCGTGATCGTCCACAACCTCCAGAACGCCTGCTCCTCCAAATCCCCTCAGGGGCTTCGCGAATGAAGCCTTACCGCCCAGTTGCGCGTCCCACAGAGCACCGCCAACACGACGGCGAACATCCTCGGGAAACGCGATCAGATCATCCCGGCTGCTCCCCACCCATCGCACCGGCTTTGGCTCCGGTTCGGATGAGTCCGGTTGCTTGCTACCTCTGGCCACGCGACCTCCCCTCAAATATGCCAGATCCAGCATATATTCAAGTACGCGGGCAGCAGCGTTCGCCGGCCGCTCGCATGGCGGGGGTTTCGACCGGGAATTCGAAACGCAGCTTGCCTTTGGCCTTCTGCGTGTGGATAACTCGGCAAATTGTTGTGGGGAAGAGTTGGGGTAGTCGTCTGTACCAAAGACAAAGGACCGTCGGGGCGGGCGGCCGGACGCCGTCCGATCAGTCAAGCGACCATTATCGCGAGACATTCTATCGCCGCCTCGCGGAGGCGCAGGCGTTCGGCGAGGCGAGCGATGGCCTGTCGAGCCGGCGGCCCGAATTCAGTGCGCGTGGCGGGCTGACGGTCGCGCAGCGGTTGTTCGGATGGATGGTCGTGTTCGGGTTCGTGGCGGCGATGCTGAGCGCGCCGCGGCCGACCGTGGATATATGTGTCGCGGCGCTGGGCCTCATCTTCCTTGGCCTGATCAGCCTGCGTTTCTTCGCGGCGGTGTTGAAGCTGGCGAGCGGGAAGACCGCGAGCGCGCCGGCGCCAGCAAGCATCAGCCTGCCCGTCATCACATTGCTGATCCCGCTATATAAAGAGGCTGCGGTTCTGCCCGAACTGGTCGCGGCGATCGACGCGCTCGATTATCCGCGCGACAGGCTGGACGTTAAGTTGCTGATCGAGGCGGACGACCGCGAGACGTTGGGCGCAATCGAGGCGCTGGGCGCGCAGGACAGGTTCGAGGTGATCCCTGTCCCGCCCGGCCCACCCCGCACCAAGCCGAAGGCGCTGAATTACGGGCTGCATTTCGCGCGCGGCGATCTGGTGACGATCTTCGACGCCGAAGACCGGCCGCACCCGAGCCAACCGCGCGCTGCAGCTGCTGCTTTCATGGCGGGCGGCAAGCGCCTCGTCGTGGTTCAGGCGCCGCTGAGCATCCACAATGGCGGGGATGGATGGTTCGCGCGGCAGTTCGAGATCGAATACGCCATCCATTTCCGCGTCTGGCTTCCGATGCTGGCATGGCTGCGCGCGCCGCTCGCGCTGGGCGGTACGAGCAATTATTTCCG
>CAZGWV010000021.1:30213-43697 GCA_964529555.1 uncultured Rhizobium sp. | reverse complement strand
TGGCATTTTCGCTGGGGTGCGGCAATCGCATAAAGTCCGACGAAATGACGCATCGCCGCCATCCCTAACCCCCTAATGCTGTTGCTCTCTTTGCCGGGCAGGGGGCATAGAGGCGGCCATGAGCAAGATCGCATTCCAGGGAGAGTTGGGCGCCAACTCCCATATCGCCTGCCGCGACGTCCACCCGGACTTCGAGCCCCTGCCGTGCGCGACATTCGAGGATGTCTTCCAGGCTGCCGCCACGGGCGAGGCGGAACTGGCCATGATCCCTGTGGAAAACTCCATCGCCGGCCGCGTGGCGGATATCCACCACCTGCTGCCCACCTCGCCCCTCCAGATCATCGGCGAGCACTTCATGCCGATCCGCTTCCAGCTGATGGGGCTGCCGGGCGTGAAGCTCGAAAGCATCGAGGCCGCCCACAGCCACATCATGGGCCTTGGCCAGTGCCGCAACTTCCTGCGCGCGCGGGGCATCGTCGCGAAAACCAGCTCCGACACCGCAGGCGCCGCCCGCGAAGTGCGCGATCTGGGCGATCCCACGCAGGCCGCCATCGCGCCGCGCCTTGCCGCCGAAGTCTACGGCCTCGATATCCTCGCCGAGAACATCGAGGATGCGGCCCACAACACAACGCGCTTCGTCATTATGAGCCGCGAGGTGAATCAGCCGGAATACGAGCCAGGCAAGTCGTGGGTCACTGCCTTTGTCTTCCGCGTCCGCAACGTTCCGGCCGCGCTCTACAAGACGATGGGGGGCTTTGCGACCAACGGCGTCAACATGACGAAGCTGGAAAGCTACCAGATCGGCGGCTCGTTCAACGCCACGCAGTTCTATGCCGAAGTCGAGGGTCATCCCGACGAAGCGCCGGTGCAGCGCGCGCTGGAAGAACTCGGCTTCTTCTCGACGCAAGTGCGCCACCTCGGCGTCTTCGAGGCCAACCCCTACCGCCAGCGTACGCATCCGGGCTGAGCGAAAGGGCGGGGCGCAGCGTCCCACTCCGTCAGCTGTCATTCCCCGCCGCAGCGCGCGTTCGGAATGACAGGCGGGATTCGAAGAGATCGGCCGACCGGGGCAAGTGGGACCCGCCCGGCACGATCCGCCTACGGAACATCCCGTCTCGGGCGCCGTTTCTCAGGCCGCCACCGGGAGGCCACAATTCGGGTGCGCTATCGAGCCTTGAGCGCGGCCTCCCGCGCAGGACGGACGACAAGAACCGCCCGGAATTGCTGGGATTTTCGTACCGCGAAGAATTCCACAAGTAATCGCTTCCATCGGCCATGTAATGACACGGTTCGGCCACAAGTATTGCCGTTCCACAACCATGACCATGCTAGGTGTTGCTTCCCGGTCACCTGTCGATTTTTAATCCGAAACTACAGAGGAACTGGTTTGAGGAGTGCCCATTTAGTCGTCATACCACCCGCTGCTGGGTGGATATGAGACGTGCGGGCGGCCTCTTCAACAGGACGCAAACGCGGCTCGGGACTGCAACCAGAGCGGGTCTGACCGTCGGCATCACGCAATGCCGTCGGAACCTGCTCCAGATACAACCTGGAGTTTTCCCCATGAAACTGAAAATTGCCCTTGCCGCCGCAACCATGCTCGTCGCGCCGGCCTTCATGGCCGCCAACGCGCAGCAATCCGGCGTCTACGTGTCGGGCGGCTACACGCACTTCGATGGCGACGGCGGCGCCGAACTCGGCGGCATCACCGGCCGTGTTGGCGTGAACATCACGCCGAACTTCGCCATCGAAGGCGAAGGCACGTTCGGCGTCAAAGACGACAGCGGCACCGAGCTCGACAGCGAGTTGGGCGTGTTCGCGGTCGGCAAGCTGCCGCTCTCCCCGTCGTTCGACGTGTTCGGCCGCGTTGGCCTCGCCCGCATCGAAACCTCGCCGGGCGGTTCGGAAGACGGTCTCGCCTATGGCGTCGGCGGCACGTTCAACCTCTCGCCGGTTGACGGCATCCGCCTCGACTGGACGCGGCACGACTACGACGCCGGCGATGTCGATGCGATCTCGCTGTCCTACGTCCGCGGCTTCTAGGCCGGCAACGTAGATCGGACGATCCGATACGAGACACCCCGCAGTCGCCCTGCGGGGTGTTTTCGTTTCGGGCGCGCGCGCCTACACCGGGGCAGGAGGCGCCCATGCCCGAGATTCGCATCCAGAAGATTGCGCCCGACAATGCCGCCCTGATCGACGCGGCCTTTGCGCTTTATCGCGACAGCATCGAGACAAGCGAACAGCGCCCGGAACAGGTGTTCCGCACGCTGATCCAGCGGCCCGACTACATCTTCCTCTGCGCCATGCTCGATGACGAACTGATCGGCGTGGCTGTCTCGTGGGTTCCCGCCGCCGCCGATTTCTGGCTGTTCGAGTATGCCGCCGTCTCGGAGCGCCTGCGCGGGAACAAGATCGGTGCAAACCTCTTCTTCGCGACCCGCCTCATGGCGGGGCAGGAGCGCATCGCGCTCGTCGAGGTCGATGCTTTTACAGGCGAGGAAATCCAGGCGCGGCGTCTCGCTTTCTACCGCCGCCTCGGCTGCCGCCGTCTTGCGGGGCTCGACTACATCCTGCCGCTCGACGCATTCGGCACGCCGCCGCCCATGTGGCTGCTTGCGCTTTCGCAGGAGGAGACCCTTGCCAGCGTCTCGGTGCAGGAAGTCGAAGACTGGCTCAGGCGGATTTATTCGGAAGCCTATCTGAAGCCGCTCGATGATCCGCGACTTGCGAAGATGATCGACCCGCTGCCGGACGATGTGGAGCTAATTGGAATTTAGCTGCCCCTATCCAGCCACGCCTTGATCACATGGTGGGCCACCGCGAAATGCGGCGGGGCGAACACTTCGGGGTGCGTGCCGGCCATCATCGCTGCGGTCTCTTCGCGCGTGAACCAGCGTGCGGTTTCCAGTTCGCTCGTGTCGACCGTGATGTCCTCGCCATCGGCTTCGAGGATCAGGCCGATCATCAGCGAGTGCGCGAAGGGCCAGGGCTGGCAGAACAGGTAGTCCGCCCGCGTCGTGCATCGGATGCCGGCTTCCTCGAACAGTTCGCGCGCGGCTGCCTGCTCGATCGTTTCGCCGGGTTCGACGAAGCCTGCGAGGCATGACCAGAAGCCCGGCCGCCATGCGGCCTGCCGGCCCAGCAGGCACTTGTCGCCGCGCACGGCCAGCATGATCGCGACAGGATCGACGCGCGGGAAATGTTCGGCCTTGCAGTCCTCGCATACGCGCTTCCAGCCGGCTTCGACGATCTTCGTTCTATCGCCGCAATTGGCGCAGAAGCCGTGCTTGCGGTGCCATTCGAACAGGCAGCGGGCAGTCGCCGCCGCGCCGCCTTCGAATGGCGTGAAGCCCTGTGCCGCCGCGCGGAAATCCTCGAACACGCCCAGCCCTGCGATCGGCGATGAGTCGAGACTGAAGGAGGAGGGCAGTTCCAGCGCGAACACCGGCGAGCCTTTCACGGTCTCGCCCAGGAACACGCGCGTTGCCTTCGGGCTCAGCATTCCCGCTTGCGGCCCGAGCCACAGGATCGGCCGCGGCGGCGCAAGGCGCGCGCCGATCTGGACGGGGCTGCTGGGCGGGGTCGAGCCTTCCACCAGCGGCATGCCGTTGCGCATCACCAGAACCTGCGCGGCGTCCGATGCGAACGCCTTGTCGAGCCACGCACCGTCCTTGCGATGATGTGCGGCGCGATCCAGCCCCACGGGAACCAGCGGGATATCGGCGGCGGCTTTTGAAAGGGGCACTACAGCTTCCTGATGTTCGACCGGAAGTTTCGTATCGCACGGCGCCGCGCCAATACGCCATAGAGGCCGAGTGTGAGCGCCGTGGCGATTGCGGCGCCAGCCCCGCCGCGCGGGCGGGCAGGGGCGCCGCCGGATCCGGCCTTGCCGACATAGGCGGCGGGGTCGGTCGGCGCGCGTTCCTCGGGATCGACCGCATCGCTCAGCATTTCCGAGATTGCCGCGTCGAGGCTTTGCTCCCGGCCTTCGAGCGATACGGGCTCGGGCTTCGGCTCGGGTTTTGACGCGCCCTTGCCCACAAGCTGCGCGAGCAGGTCGACGATCTCGTCAATCCGGGCCATCGGCTCGGGATGCGCACGTATCCAGATCCGCTCGGACAGCGCATCGAGCGCTGCGCCATCCGGTTGCACATTCTCCAGCAGGATGGTCATCACCGGCCGCTTCAGCCGGTCGGCGACGGCCAGCATCTGGCGCAGCTCCCGCCTGTCGTTGGCTTCCGATGAGATCAGCAATGCCAGCACCTGCGCCTGAGCAGGGGCTGCTTCGGGGGCAATCGTCAGCGCCGCGCCGATGCCGGCGTCGTAGCTCACTGTAACGCCGCGCGCTTCGAGCCGACGCGCCAGCGAGGCGGCGATTTCCCGGTCACCCCGGCGATAACCTAGATGAATGTCGAACGGCGGCGCATTCATGGCGGGCCCCCAACCTCGCGGGCGACAAGTTTCCGCATGATTCCCCGGTCCCGGCCAGACATGGTTACCTCTCGGGAACTCTGCCGCAGCCCCCGCATTGCGCTCCCGCGCCGCCCTACCTATAACCCGCTGCGCAGGCTGGCTGCGGACGGGCGGTTCGCCAACCCGGTCAGATTCGGAAGAAAGCAGCCGTAACGAGTTTAGCTCGGGTCGTGGCCAGTCTGCACCTTGTCCCCCCTCATTCCTCTGGCGCGGTTTTTCGGGTAAGTTCCCGCCCATGAACGCGATCTTCAAGGATGTCTTGAAACAGGCTGAGCAACTCTCCCCTGAGGACCAGCAGAAACTGGCCACGGAGATGGAGCAGCGCGCCTACGAAATCTGGCTCGAAGCCGAGATCCAGAAAGGCGTCGATTCCCTCGACCGGGGCGAAGAAATACCGGCGGAGCAAGTCTTTGCGGAACTGAGAACGCGGCTCCGGGATGAGTATGGCGTATAGGGTCACCTTTTCTCCCCCGTCGAGAAAAGACATTGCTGACATCGTCAGCCATATCGCTAAAGACAGCCCAAAAGCCGCGCTGGAATTTCACGATGCACTCCTGAGGCGGTGCGAGTCGCTATCGGCAGCCCCCGAACTTGGCCCGCAGGTACGCCCAGGCGTGCGGCGACTGGTGTTCGGCGCCTACTTGATCTTTTACCGGCCCAAGCCCGACCGCATTCAGATCGCAAGAATCATCCACGGCGCGCGGCTCATTCCGCCATCGCTGGGTGGATAAGCCGCCTCCACCGGGTTGGATTCTGCCTGCCTCATGGGCCATATAGTCCCCATGGCCGGAAAGAAGCCTCCGAAACCGCCCGAGGATGGGCCGCAGGACGATGTCGCCGAGCCGCGCGACACGCTGACGGCGTCGATGTTCGGCGACGAGCCGGCGGCGCCTGCTGCCTATCAGGTGCTGGCCCGCAAATACCGGCCGACGCGGTTCGAGGACCTTGTCGGACAGGAGGCGATGGTCCGCACGCTGGCCAATGCGTTCAAGACCGGGCGCATCGCGCATGCTTTCATGCTCACGGGCGTTCGCGGCGTCGGCAAGACGACGACGGCGCGCCTGCTGGCGCGTGCGTTGAACTATGACTCCAGGGACGTGCATGGCCCGTCCATGCAGCTCGATCCGCCGGGCGTGCATTGCGCCGCCATCATGGCGTCCCAACATCCCGACGTGCTGGAACTCGACGCTGCCTCGAACACCGGCATCGACAACATGCGCGACCTGCTCTCGGGCTCGCGCTATGCGCCGGTGAATGCGCGCTACAAGGTCTACATCATCGACGAAGTTCACATGCTCTCCACGGCGGCGTTCAACGCGCTGCTGAAAACGCTGGAAGAGCCGCCGCCGCATGTGAAGTTCATCTTCGCGACGACAGAGATTCGCAAGGTGCCGGTCACTGTTCTCTCGCGCTGCCAGCGCTTCAACCTGCAGCGCTTCTCGACCGAACAGCTCAGCGATCACCTCGCCACCATCTGCGCCAGGGAAGGCGCGAAGGTTTCGGCTGAAGCGCTTGCGCTCATCGCGCGGGCTGCTGAAGGTTCGGCGCGCGATGGTCTTTCCATTCTCGATCAGGCCATCGTGCAGGGCGAGGGCGGGGAGGTTTCCGCCGACCAGGTCCGCGACATGCTAGGCCTCGCGGATCGCTCGCGCGTGCTCGACCTCATGGACCGGATTGTCACGGGCGATCACAAGCTGGCGCTGGAAGAGGCGACTAATCTTCTGGAGCAGGGCGCGGATGCGCCGGTGCTCATCAAGGACCTGATGGACGTCGTCGTCGAAGTCTCGCGGGCGCAGGCGCTGGGCGAAGCTTATGCTTTCGCAGGCCCGCCCGACTGGGCGCGCCGCACGCAGGAGATCGGCGCACAGATCTCGCCGGCATTGTCGGCCCGCATGTGGCGCATGCTGTTGCAGGGGTTCGAGGATTGCGCGCGCGCGCCCGATCCGCCGGCGGCTGCACAGATGGTGGTGCTGCGCCTTGCCGCCGCCGCGAGCCTGCCTTCGCCGGAAGATGCGGCGCGCATGCTGGCGGGTGGGGCCGCTGTGTCGCCCCCAAAGTCCCGGCCTGAAGCGCGACCGCCGGCCATGACGCCGGCCCCGACCGCGTCTGTGTCTCCCTCGGGCGGATCATCGCCGGCCATCGCACGCGCGCCTGTTATCGACCATGAGCCGCATGACGGCGTGAAGCTTTCGAGCCTGCGCGAGATCGTGGCCGAGCTCGATGTGCGCCGCGAGATCGCGCTGAAATACGAGATCGAGCGCTTCGTGCGCCCTGCGGAAATCGCTTGGGGTCATTTCCGCTACACCGCTGCGCCGAATGCGCCGGGCAACCTGTCGCAACGCATCAAGGACTGGCTCGAGGACGTCTCGGGCGTCGAGTGGGAGGTCGAGCAGTCGAACGATGGCGGGCCCGAGAGCGTCTCGGAAAAGCGCCGCCGGATGGCCGAGGAAAAGCTCGCCAACGCCGCCGCGCTGCCGAAGGTGGCGGAAGCGCTGCGGCTCTTTCCGGGCTCGAAAGTGCTGCGTATCGACGCCGCTGAACAGCCTGACGAGATGGATGACGGTCTGGACGCGCGGAACGTCATCCATGTCGATTTCGGATATCGCGAGCGGGCGGAGGAGACGATCCCCGACCCTGTGGAATACGACCCGGACTACGAGGACGACGACTAGATGAAAGATCTCTCCGACATCATGCGCCAGGCGCAGCAGATGCAACAGAAGCTGCAGGAAGCGCAGGAGCGCATGGACCAGCTGACCGCCGAGGGCGCGTCGGGCGGCGGGATGGTCAAGGTCACGCTGAAGGGGAAGGGCGAGCTGCACGCGCTCTCCATCGATCCTTCGCTGATGACGCCGGGCGATCGCGAGATGGTCGAGGACCTGATCAAGGCCGCGCATTCCGATGCGCGGCGCAAGCTGGACGAGGCGATGGCCGCCGCGATGAAAGACGCCACGGGCGGCTTTGGCGGGATGATGCCGGGGTTCAAGCTGCCGTTCTAGGGCGCGCGGCTATTTGCCTTCGCGATAGCGGCGGACGGCTTCGGAGCCTTCGACTTTTGGCATCCTGGTCGGGCTGACATGGCGCGGGGCGGGCTTGCGCTCGGCGGGGCGGATGCGGCGGTAGATGCGCCAGGCGAGGACGCCGAACAGGACGATGGCGCCGCCGTAGAAAATCACGGGCTGCCATACAGGATGGGACAAAAGGTAGGGGACCCAGTTGAAGCCGCCGGGGATGAAGGCGAGCGCGATGATCACGATCGGCGTCACGATCGCGATGATCAGAAGCACGATCTCACTGAATTTGATTTCCATGACCGGAGCCTAGCACGCCGGACGGGCGATGTCGCGGGGTGTACGGGTTTCCCCTTGGCGCGATCTCGCACTAGAAGGGCGCCATGTCCTTGCGCATTGCCTTCATGGGTTCGCCCGAATTTGCGGTTCCGACGCTGGAGGCGATCATCGCCGCCGGGCACGATGTTGTGTGCGTGTATTCGCAGCCGCCGCGACCGGCGGGACGCGGCAAGGAGCTGCGGCTGACGGCTGTGCATGCCGTGGCGCAGCGGCACGGAATCCCGGTGCGGACGCCGGTGAACTTCAAGGCGGCGGAAGACCGCGAGGCGTTTGCGGCGCTCGGGCTCGATGTGGCGGTGGTGGTGGCTTACGGGCTGCTGCTGCCCAAGGCGATCCTCGATGCGCCGCGGTTGGGATGTTTCAACCTGCATGGCTCGATCCTGCCGCGCTGGCGCGGGGCGGCGCCGATCCACCGCGCCGTGATGGCGGGGGACGAGGTGGCGGGCGTGCAGGTGATGAAGATGGATGTGGGGCTGGATACGGGCCCGGTCATGCTGACGGCGAGCACGCGCGTGACGCAGGACGACACGATGGGCGATGTTCACGATCGGCTGATGGTCGCGGGGGCTTCGCTGATGGTCGAGGGGCTGGCGCATCTGGAGGCGGGGACGGCTGTGCTGACGGAGCAGCCAGCGGAGGGCGTGACCTATGCGGCGAAGGTGTCGCCGGAGGAGGCGCGCATCGACTGGCGGTTGCCGGCGCGCGAGGTGGCGGCGCGGATACGCGGGATGTCGCCGTTTCCGGGCGCGTGGTTCGAGCATGAAGGACAGCGGATCAAGGTGCTGCATGCGCTGGCCGATGACGGCGCGGGGCGGCCGGGCGATGTTCTGGACGACAAGCTGAAAATAGCGTGTGGCGATGGCGCCGTGCGGCTCACGCGGCTTCAGCGCGCGGGCAAGGGGCAGGTGAGCGCGGATGATTTCCAGCGCGGCAAGCCGATCGCGCGCGGCGCGCAGCTTTCATAAGGGGAGGTCATGGACGGGTTGACGCTGAGACTGCCGACCGAGGCCGACCGCCCGGCTATTGCGGAGCTGAACACGCGCGCGTTCGGCCAGCCGGATGAAGCGCGCATCGTCGCCGCGCTTGAGAAGGCGGGCGATGTGACGCTGCAGGTGATCGCGGAGAGGGAGGGCCGGATTGTTGGTCACATCCTGTTCTATCCGATGGGCGTGCGCGGGAAGCTGGGCGCGGCGGGGCTTGGGCCGATGTCGGTCGATCCGTCCGTGCAGCGGAGCGGGATCGGCTCGCAACTCGTGCGCACGGGGCTTGGCATATTGAAAGAGGCCGGTGTGCCGATCGTGTTCGTGCTGGGGCATGCGGAGTATTATCCGAAGTTCGGATTTTCGGAGAAGGCCGCCGAGGAGTTCGCGTGCAAGTTCAAGGGGCCGCACTTCATGGCGCTGCGCATGCGCTTTGGCCCGCCCATGTCGGGCGAGCTGATCTTCCCCGCAGCGTTCGGGGTCTAGATGCCGCGGTATCGCCTCCTCATCGAATATGACGGCGCGGCGTATTCCGGCTGGCAGCGGCAGGATAATGGGCCCTCGATCCAGGGTGCGTTGGAGGCGGCGGCGAGCGCGCTTGATGAAGCGCCTGTGCTTGTGATCGGCGCGGGGCGTACGGATGCGGGCGTGCATGCAACGGGGCAGGTGGCGCATCTCGATCTGGTGAAGCCCATTCGCGCGGCGAAGGTGCGGGACGCGATCAATGCTCATCTGCGGCCGCATCCGATTGCAGTGCTGGAGGCGTTCGACGCCGAGCCGGAGTTTCATGCGCGGTTCGATGCGACCTCGCGCAGCTATCTCTATCGCATCGTGAACCGGCGCGCGGACCTGGCGCTGGAGCGGAAGCGGGCGTGGCGGCTGGCGGCGCCGCTGGACGCGGAATTGATGCAGGAGGCGGCGCAGGCTCTGGTGGGGCGCCATGATTTCACGACGTTCCGCGACAGCAATTGCCAGGCGGATACGCCGGTGAAGACGCTGACGTCGATCTCGGTCGAGCGGCATGGCGAGGAAATCCAGGTGCGCACGGCGGCGCGCTCGTTCCTGCACCGGCAGGTACGCTCGATGGTGGGCTCGCTGGTGGAAGTGGGACGCGGGCGGGAGAGCGTGGGGTGGATCGCGGACATCCTGGCGGCGAAGGACCGCACGCGGTGCGGGCCCGTGGCGCCGGCGGATGGGCTGTATCTCACGGCCGTGGGGTATGAACCGTTGAAGTAGCGCGGAGCCGCCAAGCTCGCGATGAGAGAGCGGGCTTACTTCTTCTCGGCTTCAGCCGGGGCCGCAGGCGTATCAGGCGCGCCGTAATCTTTCTTCCAGCGCACCGAGATCTTTGTATCGCCGTTGCCGTCAGCGGACGAGATGATCGAGAGGCCGTCAGTGGGCTCCCATTCGACTTCGGCGGCGACGCCGCCGGAGCCGCCGGTGCCGACCTGGAGGTAGACGTCGTCCGCGATGTATTTGCCGGCCGAGACGGTGGCGATGCCATCCTCGGCGCCGAAGGAGATGCGGTCGAGGCCGGTGGCTTCGCGGACGAGCCCGATGGGATCGAACACGGCGGTGCCGCCTGCGAGCTGGGCGAGGCCGGCTGCAAGCTGCGCGGCTTCGAAGCCCGAGAGTTGGGCTGCGGAGCGGCCGAAGAGGACGCGCGCGAGGACTTCGTCCTGCGGCAGGGCGGGCGTGGATTCCAGCGTGAATTTTGGATCGACCGGCGTGCCCGAGACGCGCACGCTGGCGGTGATGTCGTCGGCGACGCGGTCTGCCGAGATGTCGATGCGCGCGAGGCGGATGGGGCCGTCGAGCGTGATCGTGCCGGTGTCGAAGTTGAAGCGGCGGCCGCCAAGATCGAGGCTGCCGCGCACCATGGTGGCGGAGCCGGAGATGGAAGGATCGGCGACGGGGCCGGTGATGCGGAAGTCGGCGGCCCATTCGGTGTCGAGGCCGCGGCCGAACACGACGATGCGGCGGTCGGCGTTCACGGCGATGTTGAGGCGAACAGGACGCAGCCACGGCGCGTTGCCGGTGGCGGGCGCGGTTTCGACCTGGTTGGGGAAGTTGACGCGGCGCAGGCCCGGCAGGGTCGGGATGCTGGCGGCGGCGGGCTGTTCGACGGAGATGCGCGCCTGATCGATGTTGAAGTCGCCATTGATGGCGATGGCGGTGCTGGTGAGTTCGAGCGCGCCCTGGCCCGAGACGATGGCGAAGCGGTCGTCGCGGCCAAGTGCGCGGAGGTCGTGCGCCGTGAAGGTGATCTGGCCGGCGGCGTCGCCGGTCCAGTCAAGCGCGCCGAGGGCGGAGAGACGACCGCCATTGCCGTCGGTCGCCTCGAATTTCGTAATGCGTGCGGACTGCTGGTTGAACTCGCCGGTGGCGTCAATTCTGGCGAGCCGGAGGCCGGTCTCGCCGTGTTCGTAGGCGCCGTCCTTCACGGCGAAGCCGCCATTGAGCGTCATGTTCGCAAGCGTCCCGCCGGCCCGCATGTGGGCTTCGAGTTCGCCGCGCAGCGACTGGTCCTCGGGGCCGATCAGCGCCCACACCTGTTCGGCGCGGCCGTTGAGCGTGATTTCGGAGGCGAGCTGTGCATTCGGATCGACGCTGACATTGAAGCCTTCGCCGACGATCATCGGCAGACGCGTGCGGGCTTCGAGGTTGAAACCCTGGCCCTTGCCGCTGCTGGTGCTGGTGAGTTCGCCGTCGCGCAGGCTGGCATTGATATCGAGGTTGACGGGGTTGGCGGTGACGCCGACCGGGTTTGCGTTGGCGATGGCGAGTTTGAGATCGGCCACGGCGCCGGCTGCGCTGTTGTTGAAGGTGAAGCTGCCGGTGACGTCGCCATTGACCGGCGAGATGCGGGCGAGGCGCGAGATGGCGCGGAGATTCACGCCGCGCAGGTCCGCGCTGGCGCTGGCGTCCGCGCCGGTCGAGGCGAGCCTCGCGTCGAGCGTTCCGCCGAATGCGGCGAGGGCTGTGTCGGCGGACCAGCCATCGGGGCCGAGATTCCACAGCGCGGGGCGGGAGGTTTTCACCGAAAGGCCATCGACATCGCCATCGAGCGTGATTTCCCCGCCCCATGCCGCGCCCTCGCGGCGGCCGGTGAGGCCGAGCGCGATCTGGATCGGGGCGGTGACGCGGCCGCGCACGTTGGCGGTGAGGTTGATACGGTCATCCTGCGCCTTGCCTTCGAAGGCGGCGAGTTCGATGCGGGCGGCGCCGCTGCGCACGTCCGTGATGCGGCCCGTGACGTCGGCGGTGAGCGTCTCGCCGGCAGCGATGTTGCCTTTGAGAGTGAGTGCGCCGGTCTCGATGCCGGCAAGGCCCGCGAGCGGTCCGGTGGCGGTGAAGGCGGCGAATACGCCGTCCTCGCCGAAGGAGAGGCGTGAAGCGGTGGCGCGCAGCTGGCCGAGTTCCGCAGTGAGATTGTTGATGCGGATATCGCCTTCGCCCGAAGCGATCTCGCCGGTGGTGCGCAGGCGCTGGCCGAGAAGGCCGCCTTCCAGGGTGAAGCCGCCCGAGAGCGTGCTGCCCATGACGATGTTGGCGCGGCCCGACATGTCCGTGACTTCGGTTCCGGCGACGAGGATGTGCGCGTCGGCGAAGCGGGCGTCCATGCGAGGGGCGTCGGTCGTGCCGGTCATGTCGGCGTTGAACGTGGCGCGGCGGAAGACTGCGCCGCCGAGTTCGAGCGGGCGGCTGAGGCGGCCGCTGGCCTTGCCGTCGATGGCGCCCGCATCGGTAATGCGGCCCGTCATGCTGGCGTCGAGGCCGGCGGATTCGATGCGGCCGGCTTCGAGCGTGAAGCGGCCGCCGCGCACGACGCCGGACATTTCGACATGAGGCGTCGGGCCGATGAGGGCGTCGAAGCCCTCCATGTCGGAGGAGAGGTCGCGTCCGTCTGCCGCCACTTCGATGCGGAGTGGGGCGCTGGCGGAGGTCTGGCGCAGTTCCCAGCGGGCGTTGGCTGCGCCCGCGACGGGGGCGAGGTCCTGCAGGCGCAGCAGGCGGGCCGAGCCGTTGAGGTCCATCGCGCCGGTACGGGTGGAGAGTGAGCCGCGCGCGGTGGCCGAGCCTGCGGCGCCCTGGATCAGCGTGTCGTTGATTTCCATCGCGCCGGTGCGCAGGCTGAATTCGCCGGCGGTCGCGCCGGTATAGGCGGCGGGGGCGAGATCGGGCAGCGCATCGATGCGGGCGCCGCGCAGCGCGAGCGCGGTCGAGCGCCAGGTGATGTTGGAGCCTTCCTTGCGGACACTGACCGGGCCGGAGGCAGAGGCGGCGGAGCCCGAGGGGAAGACGAGTTGCGTTGTGGAGACTGTGCCGGTCCAGGCGAAGTCTTCGGGCAAGGTGAGCGTAACTTCGCCCTTTGCGTCAGCAAGACCCGACAGGGGCGGCGCGAGGCGGGCAAGGTCGAGGCCCCTGGCGTCGATGGCGATGGGGGTGTTCAGCTCGAATGCTTCGAGGTTGGCGGTCGCGGCGAGGGTTGCGGCGCCGGCGGCGGCGGCGACATCGAGCGTGAGCGGCGCGGATGCGATGTCGGCGACGTTGGCGGTGCCGTTGAATGTGATGGCACCGCCCGTGCGCTCGAACAAAGGGTCGAGCAGGGGCCAGGTGTCATCGCGCAGTTCACCGCGGAAGGCGGCGGTGTCGTCTGCGCGGGAAACGGAAACGT
>CAZGWV010000021.1:25605-30113 GCA_964529555.1 uncultured Rhizobium sp. | reverse complement strand
TCGCGCAGTTCACCGCGGAAGGCGGCGGTGTCGTCTGCGCGGGAAACGGAAACGTGCGCGGCGGCGACGCCGCCGAAGGAGAGCGTGCCTTCGGCCGCGAAGCGTTCCATCGTGCCGTCAAGTTTGCCGACGAAGCCGACGGATTTGTCTTCCGGTCCTTGCAGCAGGCTGGCGATCAGGCCGTCATGCGGGCCGGCGATGTTGGCGAGGCCTTCGAGCGTGCCTTCCTTCGTCCATTCCAGCGTGACGTTGGCGGTGTCCGCCGGGCCGGACCGGGGCGAGAGGGCGAGGCGCGCAAAGCCCGAGCCGTTGCGCGGGCTGGCGATGGCGCCGCCGAGGGCGTAGCGCGCTTCGACGCCGAGGACGGGCTGGTCGAGGCGGAGGGTCTGCACGTCGAGTTCGTCGAGGCGGATGCCGATGTCGGGACCGGGGCCGCCGGCTTCCTGCGTGGCGACCTTGGGCGAGCGAAACACATCGACGATACGCACGCCGACCTTGCGGATTTCCAACTCGCCAATGAAGAGGCCGGCGGGGGTCCATTCGATGCGCACATCGCGGGCGCGCAGCCACACGCCGTCATCGTCTACCAGCGCAATGTCGGCGACAGTGGCGGCGTCGAGCGGATCGCCCTTGAGGCCGGAGATGCGGATCGTGCCGAGGGGACCGAGCTTGCGGCCGTCGATCTGCGAGGAGATGAAGGCGCGGCCGCCATCGCTGGTGATCCAGAAGCGCAGCGCCACGGCGGTGGCGAGCAGCACGAGGACCAGCCCCATCAGCCAGAAGCTGATGCGGAGCCAGAGCGGCGACTTCTTCTTCGGTTTCTTCGTCTCGACGTTTTCCATCAGAAGGCCTGTCCGATGGAAATATAGACCTGGAAGTCGGCGTCGCCGCTCTGCTTGTCCAGCGGGACTGCGATATCCGCGCGGAGGGGGCCGAAGCCTGTGTAGTAGCGCAGGCCGACACCTGCGCCGAGGCGCATGGCGTCGAGCGGAGGCTCGACGTTGGAGCCGGCGGCGCCGGCGTCGAGGAAGGCGACGAAGCCCAGCGTGTCGCTCTGGCGCCAGCGGATCTCACCGCTGATCTCGGCCAGCGAGCGGCCGCCGACAAGTTGTCCGGCGGCGTCGCGCGGGGAGACCGACTGGTATTCATAGCCGCGCACCGAGCCGCCGCCGCCTGCGAAGAACAGGCGGTCAGGCGGTGCGCCGTTCGGGCCTGCGATGACGCCGAGGCGGCCACGCAGGGCGCCGATGAAATCCCTGGTTCCGAGGTCGGTGTAGATCGAAGCTTCGCCGCTGATGCGCGTGAAGAAGATGTTGGTGTCGCCATAGGTCACGCCCGGTTCGATGGCGAGGCGGGCGCGGATGCCGTTCTGCGGGTCGAGGATGTCGCGGACGCCGACATACTCGGCCGTGCCCGAGCCGGAGACGATAAAGACATTGCGGCGGCCGCCGCCGGCGATGCGCGCGGTCTGGTCGAGAATGCTGGCGTAGCCCACTTCGACGCCGAGCGAGCCGCGCACGCGGGGAGTGAGGTGTTCCTCTATCCTGGCGCTGACATTCGCGCCGGTCTGGTCGAAGGCGTCGGTTTCGAAGTCTTCGATCTCGCCAGCGAATTCGAGATTGCGTCCGTATTCGCCGAAGTGTGGCAGGCGATAGCTTGTGCCGAGGCGGCGCTGCAGCGTGGCGACCTGGCCGGTGACGCGCACGCGGTCGCCCCATCCGCTGAAATTGCGCATCTCCCACAGGCCGTCGACGCCGACGCCTTCGCTGGTGGAGGCCGAAGCGCCGGCCGCGACGGTGAAGCGCTCGCGTTCGCGCACGCCGACATCGATGTCGCGCGGAACGAGGCCGTTGGCGTCGGGTTGACCTGCGCCGTCGAGCGCGACGGCGGCGCTGGCGAACAAGCCGGTCTCGGCGAGGCGGCCGCGGAATTCGTCGAGCTTCTGCGGCGTCACGCGCTCGCCATCGGACCACGGGCGGAGGTTCTCGATGAATTGCGGATTGGTCAGCACGAGGCCGGTGATGCGCAGATCGCCGAACGAGGCGCGCAGGCCAGGGCGGATGCGGAAGGTGAGTTCGACCGTGCTCGCCTCCGCATCGGCGAGCGCGTCGACCGGCTCCATGCTCGCGTCCGGGTATCCGGCCTGACGCAGGCGGGCGACGAGGGCGTCCCCGGTCTCGATGACAGGACGGGCGCGGGCAGGCACGCCGGGATCGAGCGGGGCGAGCAGGGTTTCGAGTTCGAGGCGCGTGGTCTCGTCGGGCTGGGAGTCGAGATAATCGATCTCGCGCGAGACGTAGGTGAACAGCGGGCCTGCGGTGACGCGCACGCCGCGGCTGAATTCGTTCTGGCCTTCGGCGAAGGGCTCGGCCTCGGCCTGATAGTAGCCTTCGGATTCGAGCAGGGTCGCGGCGAGTTGCGCTGCGCGCTCGGCCTGGCGGCGGGCCTCGAACAGGGATTCAGGTTTGGGCTCTTCGCGCTGGAGCGCCTTTAGCGGATCGGAGAGGGCGGGCGGCAGGTTGTAAACCGGGACACGGCCGGGCTCGACCGAACCGGATTCGGACGATCGCGGGGCTGGGGTCTGCACGTCCTGCGCGAGTTGGGGCTGCGGGGTTTCCTGCTGCGCGAATGCGGCGGGCGCGACCAGGACGACACACATGGCGGCGCATACAGCAGCGCCGGCGGCCCACGGGACCGCAAAGGCGCATTTTGCGTATGCCCTGCGAGACGCCATTCACTCAACTCGACCACGCCCCACCGGCAGGGGCCTGTTTTCAGATAGTCCGCCGCAGCGCGCGCGACAGGTTTGCATAGCAAGCAATGCGCCGCGTGGATGAGCCTGGTGAGGATTGATTCACCATGCTGCGATGTGACCGGAGAATTACGGCTGTATCGCGATCAGGCTGCGGCGAAATAGCTGGCCAGCAGGCGGTAATATATCCGGCAAAGCGTTTCGATTTCGTCGACCGGGATGCACTCGTCGACCTTGTGCGCCATTTCATTTCTTACCCCGAGTTCAGCAACGGGGCAGACGTCCTTGATATAGCGCGCATCCGACGTGCCGCCGCCGGTGGTCAGCTGGGGTTCGCGGCCGGTTTCCGCCTTCACCGCGCCGACGATGAGATCGGTGAGTTTTCCGGGCTGGGTGTAGAACGCCTCGCCTGTCACGCGCATGTCCACCGTGACGGTCACACCCCGCTCGGCCGTGCTGATCAGGTTGGTAATACGCTCCATCAGCGCGGCGCCGGTATGGTTCGGGTTGAACCGGATGTTGAATTTGGCGAGGGCCTGCGCGGGGATGACGTTGTGCGCGGTATTACCCACATCGATGGTGGTGATTTCGAGGTTGGACGGCTGGAAGCCGGGACTACCGTCGTCGAGCTTCATGGTGCGCAGCTTCTGCAGGGCATCGAGCAGGGCCGGCATCGGGTTGGCGGATTTTTCCGGGTAGGCCGCATGGCCCTGCTTGCCGACCGCCTTCACGACGGCGTTGAGCGATCCGCGCCGGCCGTTCTTCACGATGTCGGCGATGACGTCTTCGGAGGTGGGTTCGCCCACGATGCAGTGGTCGATCTTCTCGCCGTCGGCGATGACGGCGGGCAGCAGGCGGCGCGTGCCGTGGAGGCCGGGGCCTTCCTCGTCGCCGGTGATGAGCAGCGAGATCGAGCCATCGGGCCGCCCATGATCGTCGAGATAGCGGGCTGTCGCCGCAACGAAAGCGGCGATGGCGCCCTTCATGTCGGAGGCGCCGCGCCCGTAGAGCACGCCGTCGCGGATCTCAGCGCCGAAGGGGTCGATGGTCCAGCCCGCATCGTCGCCGACCGGAACGACATCGGTATGACCGGCAAAACACAGGTTAGGCTGGGCCCCGCCGAGACGGGCGTAGAGATTGTCCACGCCCTCGAACGGATAGCGCCTGGTGCGGAAGCCGAGGGATTCCAGCGCATCGGCCAGAACATCCTGCGCCCCGTCATGGCAGGGGTTCACGGTGCGCTCGCGGATCAGCGCCTGGGAGAGTGCGATGGGATCGTGCAGGATATCGGTCATGGGAGGGGTTTAGCGCGCTGCGGTAGTGCTGCAAAGCAAGCGGTCATACCGGCGGGCGTACCCGCCATATTAGCCCGGTTTTACTTGCCGCAGCCCCGCCGGGCCGGGTATGACCATGGTTAAGGCCGCCGGGCAGACGCCTCGGCGGGGCGTGCGAGGGGCCGATGGTCGAGACCTCCTCATCACGGGACGCCTTCGCCCGGCGCGGCGCGCCGGCCACGGGGGGAATCGGTTCGGGCACGGACCATTTCAAACGCGAGGGCGGCAAAGCGGCGGCAGTCAGGGCGGCTGGCGACCGTTTCCGGTCGAGCGCCGCATCGGGCTTCGATCCGGTGCGCCCGAAGGAAGATGCGTTCGCCAAGAAGAGCGGCGGGCAGAAGGCGGCGGCGCGGAAGCCGGATGCGCTGAAGCCGGCGGCCAAGGTCGGGGCGCGGAAGCCCGAGGCGCCCAAGTCTGAGAAA
>CAZGWV010000021.1:18402-25505 GCA_964529555.1 uncultured Rhizobium sp. | reverse complement strand
GTGCCCAGCGAGGCGCGGGCTGAGCCGCAGGTTCGGGCGGCGGCGGTGTCCGCCGATGAGTTGATGTTCGGCCCGGCTGACAGAACTGCCGCTGACCGGCCAGTGCAGGTGAAGGCGGAGTCGCCCGCGCCTCAGCGGCCGGCGGCGAAGTCATCGTCGCTGGTGCTGGTGACAGGGGGCGGGCTTGCAACGGCGGCGGCGGTCGAGGCGCTGGACAAGCCTGCGCCGGTCGAGGCGCCAGTTGTGCCGAAGGCCGAGACGCCTGCGCCGCCGCCCGTAACGCCGGAGCGTCCGCGCAGCGGCGGCGGCGATGGCGGCAGCGGTTCGGGCGGTGATGGCGCCGTCGCCCGGCGGAAGGGCGGGATCGATCAGGACGACATCGCGGGCATCGTATTCGGCGTCGTGATCTTTGCACTGCTGTTGCTGTGGCTGATGCGCGGCAAGGACGGGAATGACGAGATCGCAGGCGGCGATCCGCTGCTGTCGACGCAGTTTGCCGCGACCGATACGGGGCCGCCGGAAACATTCACGCCGCTGGCCGACCCGTTCGGCGATGAGGTGGTCGATCTGCGGCCGAAAGGGCCGATACCCGAAGCGCAGACGGAAGCCGCGCCGCCGCCGGCGGATGCCGCGCCATCGGGCGGGACGGAGACGGCGCAGCTTGAGGCTGTGCCCGCGCCCACACCAACGCCCGCACCGGCGCCGGCGCGGCCCACAGCACCGCCTGCCGTTGTTGCCCCGCCGCCGGTTGCGGTAGCGCCAGCGACGCCTGCGGCGGCGCCGGGGCTCACCTCTCATGCGTGGTTCTGCACGGGCAGCGCCGAGCTGAGCCCGGCGGCGCGCTCGGAATTGCTGGGCAGTATTGCCGCTTTCCGTCCGCATGCGGGCGAGCCGCTGGTGGTGCATGCGTTCGCCGATACGCGCGGCACGTCGGCGTTCAACCTTGCGCTGTCAGGCGAACGGGCGCGTGTGGTCGCGGATTTCCTGCGCGCGAACGGGCTGGTGGTGACGGAGTTCGAAGGCAAGGGCGAGCTGGAAGGGCTGGCCGATGGCCGCAACTGCGCCAACCAGCGCCGTGCCGATGTCTTCTTCAAAGCCGGCAGTGAGTATCGGCCGAGCGCGGCGTGCGGCCCGCCCGAGGAAAAATCAGCGGCGGTTTGCGGCTGAGCCCAAAGCTGCGGCGCGTTCCTTCGCAAGGCGGCTGGCGCGCTCGCGGGAGAGCCTGTCGCGCTGGACTTCGTCGCGCTTCAGCACCAGGTCCTTCAACAGCCAGGCGCACAGGAAGACGCTGACCGCGCCCGTGACGGCCATGAAGAGCTGTCCGCCGAACAGGCCTGCGCCGGCGTCGAGCGAGACGAACAGGAGGGCGTTCATCATGCCGATGATGGCGGCGGCGCTGTAATAGCGCGGGGCCTCCGGCGCGAAGGGCGAGAGCAGCGCGACCCAGACGCCCGCGATGGCGGCGGCCAGCGCCGATGCGGCGTAGGCGGCGAGGACGGCGTCGAGCGTCGCGGTGATGGCGGACTGCATGAACGCGCCGCCCGTGGAAATCACATGGCAGACGAGGGCGACGAACGTGCTGCCCAGCACCAGCGCGAGGCCGATCATCGGCGCCAGCACGGCGAACGACAGCGCGGCCGGCACGATGGTCGCGCCGATGTGCTGCATTACGGCGCGACGATGCGCGGCCGTGCGGTAAGCGGGTGAGGCGGTGGCGGCCATGATCGCAGGATGAGCGCGCCGGCTTAAGCGGGGCTCACGGAGATCGGTGAAAGTTCATCGAATTGGGGGGTGTTGCCTACGCGAACGCGACGCGCATCTGGTCCACGGTGCGAATGGCGCCGGGGTTGAGTTTGGGAGCTGCGCCCACGATGCGCGTGTTGGGCGCGAGGCGGGCGATGGCGGCGAGGACCTCCTCCAGCTCGACGCGCGCTAGCGCTTCGCCCGCGCAGCGATGTGCGCCGGCGCCGAAGGCGAGGTGCCAGCGTTGCTGATCGGTGCGGTGGATGTCGAACGATTCAGGATTGGCGTAGACGTCCGGGTCGCGCAGCACCGAGAGTAGCGAGACGGCCATCATCGCGCCGCCGGGGATCAGATAGCCCTCGACTTCCATGTCCTCGATGGCGACGCGCGGGATGCCGGAAACGACGGGCTCATAGCGCAGGCCTTCTTCGGAGGCTTTCTTCTTGAGGCCATCGGGGTTGTCGATCAGGGCGCGCCACTGTTCGGGATGCTGGAGCAGCTGGAACAGCGTCATGCACATGGCGTTGCGCGTGGTGTCCGAGCCGGCGAGGATGAGGCCGACGACCTGGGCGCGGATTTCGCCCTCGGTCATGTCGCCGGATGCGGCGGTGGCGGCGACATAGTCCGACAGGAAATCGCCGCACGGATTGGCGCGGCGGTCGGCCAGCAGCTTGTCGACATAGGCGCTGAACTCGACGAGGCTTTTCTCGATCTGCGGGCGGCGCTCGATGTCGATGAAGCCGATGGATTCGGCGGTGTCGGAGATCCACTGCATGAAGACCGGCAGGTCGGAGCGCGGAATACCGAGGATGTCGGCGATGATGCGGGCGGGAACCTGGGCGGCAAATTCCTGCACATAGTCGAACGGACCCTTGCCGAGATGCTCGCGGATGATCTCTTCCGCGATGGCGGCGGCCTTGGGCCGCATCGCTTCCATCAGCTTGAACGCGAAGGTGCGGGCGACCGGCTGGCGGCGGCGCTGGTGCGCCTCGCCGTTCGCGAACAGCATCACCTGCGCGATGAAGTCGTAGATCGGCCCATCGAAGACGCCCTGCAGGATCTTGCTCTCGGTTTCGAGCTGGCGCGTTTCGTGGCCGACGATCTGCTCGACCGTGCGGGCGCGGAGCGCGAGAACCATGTGGCCAAAGCCGACCGGCACTTTCACCAGCGGCGTGTTCGCGCGCCATTCGCGGAACATGTCGTAGCTCGATGCCTCGGGCGAGTTCTGGGCGAAATCGACGGTGGGGATGTCGTTATAGGATTTGAGCGCGGAGGTTGCGGTATCGGCCATGTCTGGCTCCGGGGAGGTTTTCGGCGGTTACTTGACAGTGTCAGGCGGTAGCCGATTTTCGTCCCGCCGGGAAGCCGCAACGATCCGGCGGGACGAAGTTTCGCAGGCGACAAGATAACGTTTCCTATTTGAGGAAGGTCGCGACCTCGGCTGCGAAGGTTTCCGGCTGGTCCAGCATGATGAAGTGATAGCTGCCGTCGATGCGCTTGAGGCTTGCGGCGGGGAGGCCGGCATAAGGCGCGGCATACATCCGATCGACCTCGGCGGCCGGGCGGCCCATGTCGGCATCCCACGCATAGAGCACGGTGACGGGCGCGGCGATGACAGGGAGGCGCGGGCGGGCGTCGTTGAGCGTCACCTCATACATCGCCTGGGCGACCACGCGGCGGTCGGACCGAAGGCTCCAGTCGAGCAGTGTGGCGCGTGCGGATATTTTCTTCGACATGATCGCCACGGCCTGGGTCTGCGCGGCGGCGAACTGTTCGTCCGTCATGGCGAGAAGCTGCGTGCGGTTCATCTCGGCATAGGGCGTGGACATCCCGACCGTGGCGGCCGGATTGAACAGCAGTGAATAGAAGGGCAGTGCGTCGACCACCATGACGCGGCCGATCCTGTCCGGTTGCGCGGCGGCGACTTCCAGTGAGATGAGGCCGCCGATGGAGTGGCCGACGAGGGCGGGCTTGTCGAGCGCGGCGGCGTAGGCTGCGATCTCCGCGACCAGCGGTTGCAGGACGGGGCCTTCAGCGTTGGCCCCTGCCGGCTCGCCGGCGAAGCCGCGTATGTTGAGGACGTGAACGCGGTGAGTGTCGGCAAGTTGCGCCGCTGTCTCGATCCACACGTCGCGCGAGGAGGCGAGGCCGGGGATGAGAATGACGGCAGGGCCGTTCTCGGGGCCGGAAAGCGTTGCGGTGAAACGCTCCTGCGCATCTGCGGGCGGGGTGAAGGCAGGCAAGGCGAGGGCGATCGCTGCGATGGCAGCGTTGATGATGGGGCGCATTGTCATGGTCTCCTGGGGTGGGGGTCTCTATTCGGCGGCTTTGTCGAAGCTGCCGAGTTCGTCGTCGAAAATCTCGTCCACGCGCTTGCCGAACAGGCGGGCTATGCGGAAGGCGAGCGGGAGGGAGGGGTCGAACTTGCCGGTTTCGAGCGCGTTGACCGACTGGCGGGAGACGCCGAGCGCTTCGGCAAGGTCGCCCTGGCTCCACCCCTTCTGGGCGCGGAGCACGCGAAGATCGTTCTTCACTTGACGCTCCTGTGAGGGAGGCAGCGCGCGAGGCCCATGAACACCGCCCACATCGGGAAGACGATCCACATTTCGAGATGCGGCACGACGCCGAACATGTCGAGGAAGCCCGCCGCCGTACATACCATCAATGTCGCGCCGGTGGCCCAGGCATAGGCGCTGTAGATGCGGGCGCGCATGTATTCGTCGTCTTCCTCGACAGGCAGCAGGAAGATGGCGCGGATGGCGAAGAGGATCGGAATGGCCGGGGCGATGGCGACAAGCCAGGCGACGATGCCCGTGGGCGCCGCGCCGTTCGAGTAGTTGATCGCGGCCATCAGCAGGACGACATAGGCGAACATGGCGGGCAGGAAGCGGCGCGTGTAGCGGCGGTAGGGCTCGCGCATCCGCTCGCCGACGCCGCGCTTGCGCTTGACCATGTTGGGGATGCTGGCGACGCCGATCAGCGCCAGCGTGAAGCCGATGACGATGGCCCCGCCCGCGATCTGGCCGGGGACGGATTCGAGATGGGGCATGACGAGCCATATCGCGGCGGCGAAGGCGACGAATGTCGCCGCGAAGCCGGCCGTCCATGCGGCCCAGAAGCCTGAGCCGAGGCTCGCGCGGGGTTCGGGGATTTCGTTGAGGATGGTTTCGGGTGATGCGGGCATGTCAACTCTCCTTGACTGAGTGTCAAGTAAACTGGACATGATGGGGTGTCAAGCAAACCTGACAGAAAATCTTCGGAGCGAGGTGCGATCTGGAGAGATTCTCTCGATGGTCGTTGCGGAGCGCCGCAAACGCCGTGCTCCGGCGAGAATGACAGTGTCGGAAAACTGTGGCCCGCCTCCTGATTGCGGGGACCACTCCGCAACCCTGAGGCGGGCGGCGCATGGCGGTCTTCAGGAGGCCATCGTCGATGGCGGCTCAGGAAGGCGCACCTCGCGCGTTCAGTGCGGGGCATTCCCCGAAGCAGACCGGCCCGGTCTTGTGACCGGGCCGGGGCGGTTCCTAGTTGGCTTCGACAAGCCCTTGTTCGCGTGCGGCTTCGCGCATCGCTTTCTGGAGCTTCTCGAAGGCGCGGACCTCGATCTGGCGGATGCGCTCGCGGCTGACATTGTATTCGACCGAGAGGTCTTCCAGCGTGGTCGGGTCTTCTTTCAGGCGGCGCTCGGTGATGATGTGGCGCTCACGTTCATTGAGCGACTCCATCGCACGTTCGAGCAGCGTCATGCGCGCGGTGAACTCGTCGCTTTCCGCCATGCGCTCGGCCTGGCCGGGCGTGTCGTCGGCGATCCAGTCCTGCCATTCGGCTTCGCCTTCCGTGCCGCCGATCGGGGCGTTCAGGGAAGCGTCGCCGCCCGAGGCCATACGGCGGTTCATCGAGGTGACTTCTTCCTCGGTGACGCCCAGCCTGGTGGCGATCGCGGTCAGGTTTTCCGGGCGCAGGTCGCCTTCCTCCATGGCGGAGATCTCGCCCTTCATGCGGCGCAGGTTGAAGAACAGCTTCTTCTGGGCCGCAGTCGTGCCGAGCTTCACCAGCGACCACGAGCGCAGGATGTATTCCTGGATCGCGGCGCGGATCCACCACATGGCGTAGGTCGCCAGGCGGAAGCCCTTGTCCGGGTCGAACTTCTTCACGGCCTGCATGAGGCCGACATTGCCCTCGGAGATGACTTCGCCCATCGGCAGACCATAGCCGCGATAACCCATCGCGATCTTGGCCACGAGGCGCAGGTGCGACGTCACCATCTTCTCGGCGGCGCCGGCATCCTGATGCTGGGCCCAACGCTGGGCCAGCATGAATTCCTCGTTCTTCTCGAGAAGCGGAAACTTGCGGATTTCGGAGAGGTAGCGCGACAGACCCTGTTCCGGGGAGAGCGTCAGTGAAAGGCCAGCCATGTCCATCTCCTTCTCTTTTTTACCGCCCGCCCCATATGGGAGGGGAGGCAGGCGGGGCGTCCAGTCCGGTTCCGTCCCGGCTTTTCCAGCCGGTACATTACCTTTCTAGCGATGGTTCTCGGCAGGATTATGGTGTCCCGCCCCCGTCCGTCCTTTCAGGTAAATGGTAGCGCCCGGCGGGCGGTTAAAGCCCCCGGTTCCCCAATTGTTTCTATGGGAACGAAGCAGCCCGCCTAATAGCCGACCCCCCTGCTTGGGATTGCGAACGCTTCAAAAGCGCCTTGGCTCGCCAATATTGGAACCAGACGGTATTGTTGTCGGTCGCAATCACGCTCCGGCCGGCCGGCTCGAATGTCAGGCCCGGAAGCGTAAAATGGGGAGGGCGGAACGTTGCGCAATATGCTGATTGTGGTGGCGGGCATCTTAATTTCAGTCCCGGCCGGGTTTGCGCAGCAGCCTGACATGGTGATCGCCTGGCTGGACAAGAACGGGGACGGGAAGGTCGATCTCAACGAATATCTCGGCTACCAGCAGCCGCGTCTGGCGCAGTTCGACAAGGACGGAGATGGCGAACTGAACCTCGGCGAGTTCCGGGAGTCGCTTCAGGGCAAGGCCAAGATGAACGCCAACGCCGTGTTCAAGGGCGCCAATGCCGAAGGCGGGCGCACGCTGACGTCGCGCGAGTTCCTCGGCTATCACGCCTTCATCTTCAAGCAGTACATCGACACCAATCGCGACGGATTCATGTCGGCGGAGGAATGGCAGAAGGTGATGGAGTCGCTCTGACATTCCCTTGCCACGCATCGCGCCGGGGAGTTCAGTGGCGATGCGTCGTTCAGGCGGCACGCCTGAGTGATCGCGGGGCTTCACGGGGGCGTGGCTTCGGGGACGGAGAGGCGCATGCGTTCGTCATTGGTCCTGCTATCGGGACACCTGTTGGCGGGA
>CAZGWV010000021.1:4827-18302 GCA_964529555.1 uncultured Rhizobium sp. | reverse complement strand
GCAACGGAGCAGGGCGCGTCGGCTCCTGCGGCGTCGGCAGCCCCGGTTGCGGCTGCTGAGGCGCCCACTGGCAAGCTGATCCCTTCGCCGAGCTGGATGCCGGCGGACTGGGACCAGAAGGTCTTCTGGGGCTCGCAACACGAGGGCGTGCAGCCCGCCGCTGACATCCTCAAATGGCGTCAGCAGATGATCTTCACGGCGCCGTTCACGCTGTGGGCCGTCGCCAACGACACGATCGTGGACGAGAAGTTCGAGCCGATCTGGGTGTGGTGGACGGCGCTGCGCTCCTGCGAGAAAGGCATCCAGATGTCCGAAGATCTCGCCGGCGAGTTCGGCGACCGTGCGCGTGGCAAGGCGGCGCTGACGACGGCGCGCAATGAGCTGAAGGCCTGGGCCGCGACGCAGCCGAAGGAGATCACGCTCTACTTCACGGCGACGCTGGGCCAGTGGAAAGAAGCCACCGGCAATTTCCCGATGCACACATTCAGCCGCGCGACGACGATCCCGACCAAGGACGCGCTTACCTTCGATACATTCTTCGACGGCGCGACCGTGGAAGCGGGCAGTGACGCGGCTGGCGTGACGAACATCAACCACTTCCAGGCGTCGCTGCTTGCGCCCGAGTGCGTCTCGGCGGACGGCAAGATGGTCTACAAGTTCGAGAAGATGTCGCAGTGGTGGGTCGTGTTCGGCGACGTGGATCGCGGCGCGGGCGGGCTTGCCAACTACAAGTCGCGCGAGAGCTTTCCCGAATTCAAGATGTCGCGCGAACAGGCGGCGGCGTTCGCCCAGCGAAATCCAGAGCGCAAGGTCGAGATCGCGGCAACGTTCGTGCCGGTGGGGTCGAGCTTCGTGAAAGGCATCGACCAGTCGGCCATCCGCGCGAAGTTCACCACGGTGACGATCACCGACGCGCTCGACGGCTCGGTTCTGGCGACGAAGACTTACTAGGGCGCCGATCCGCGCGGAGCAGGCGAACGCTTGCCCCGCGCGACGCGAGGGCACGGTCCGGGCGCAGGTATGTGTCGATCCGAGCGGCAGAGTCGGGAAGATGCATCTTCCCACGCAAACCGTGCATTCGGATCTGATCTGGCCGGCGATGAGTTGGTTCGAGAGGGGCAGGTTCGAGCCCGCGAAGAAGAACGGGGAGCCGGTCGGCGTCTGCGGTGTCGAACTCAGCTATGAGTGGAAGCTGCCCGCGCCTTAGCGTCGCCTATTTCGGCATCGCCCGCAGCGCGTCGATCAGGTCCTGCATGTCCGCCGGCGGCGGGCGTTCGAAGCGGAGTTGTTTGCCGGTGATGGGGTGGACGAAGCCGAGGATGGCGGCGTGGAGGGCCTGGCGCTCGAAGGCCTTGGCGGTGGCCGTGGCGCGCTCGAAGGCGGCGCCCTTGCCGTCTGCGCGGAGCCAGCGGTGTTTGCCGTAGGTCTGGTCGCCGAGGACGGGGGCGAGGATGTGCGCCATGTGTACGCGGATCTGGTGTGTGCGTCCGGTCTCGAGGCGGCATTCGACGAGGGCGGCGGCGGGTTGCGTTCCGGTGGCGTCGAGGCGGCCATAGGTTTCGAGGCCGCGATAGTTGGTGATCGCGAGCTTGCCCTGCGGCGCGTCGTTCTCCTGGCTTGAATCGTCGGACCAGTGATCGGCGCGGAAGTGCTTCTCCTTCATCACCGCCATCTTCTTGCGATCGTTCGGCGAGCGGCCGATGTGCGTCTCGATGCGGCCGACGAGCGGACGCGGGGCGCCGCGCGTGACGGCGAGATAGGCGCGCTCGATATCGTGGGCGGCGAACATGGCGGTGAGGGCGGTGTGGGCCGCTTCGCTCTTGGCCGCGACCATGACGCCGGACGTGTCCTTGTCGAGGCGATGCACGATGCCGGGACGCGCGACGCCGCCGATGCCGGTGAGTTCGGGGCCGCAGTGGAACAGCAGCGCGTTGACCAGCGTGCCGCGCTCGGAGCCGCCGGCGGGGTGGACGACGAGGCCCGGCGGCTTGTCGATGACGATGAGGTGCTTGTCCTCGAACACGATGTCGAGCGGGATGTCCTCGGCCTGCGGCTCCGCATCGACCGGGGCGGGCGGGTCGATGGCGTAGGCGCCGCCGGGAATGACCTTGGCGCTGGCGTCGGTGGCGGGCTGGCCGTTGAGCGTGACCCGGCCTTCCTCGATCAGGACGCGCAGGCGGGAGCGGGACATGCCGGTTCCCGCGTCCGCGAGCCATTTGTCGAGGCGTGCTCCCGCCGCTTCCGCCGGGGCGATCAGGGTCAGGGCTGGGGGCGTTTCCGTCGTCATGCTTTCGTCGCGATGCGCTGCGAGGTAGGGATTCTACTCGAATAGCGGGCAAGTACCCCGGCGGGAGGGATAAATCCATGACCAGGCTGACACGACGCGGCGCATTGGGCTTTGGCGCAGCTGGTCTGGGCCTCGCGGCCTGCGCGACGCCCGCGCCGGGCGCCTCGGTTCCCGCCTTTGGCCACAAGGCCACGTTTGCGCATGGCGTGGCCTCGGGCGATCCCACGCAGACCTCGGTTATCCTGTGGACTCGCGTGACCACGGATGCGCCTGGGGCCGTGCCGGTGGCGTGGATTGTGGCCAGCGATCCGGCTTTCAAGGACGTCGTGAAGCGCGGGACGACATCGACGGGGCCGGAGCGGGATCACACCGTGAAGGTGGACGTTGATGGGCTTGAGCCGGGGCAGCTCTATTATTTCTATTTCCTCGTGGGGCGCACGCCCTCGCCGGGCGGGGCGACGCGCACGCTGCCTGCGGGCGGGACGGCGGATTATCGCATGGCCGTGGTGTCGTGCTCGAACTGGCCGTTCGGGTATTTCCACGCCTATCGCGAGATCGCCAAGCGCGGGGCTGCGGGCAATATCGACGCGGTGATCCACCTTGGCGACTACATCTACGAATACGGCGTCAACGGATATGGCGGAACGATCGGCAAGGAGATCGGGCGCAACCATGAGCCCGCGCACGAGATCGTGTCGCTCGCAGATTATCGCGCGCGCCATGCGCAGTACAAGACGGACAAGGACCTGCAGGCCGCGCACGCCATCGCGCCGTGGTTCTGCACATGGGATGATCATGAATCGACCAACAACTCGTATCGGGATGGCGCGCAGAACCATTCGCCCGACACCGAAGGCGACTGGACGGCACGCAAGGCTGCGGCCGTGCAGGCCTATCTGGAATGGATGCCGGTGCGCGATCCGGTGGCGGGCCGTGCGCGCGAGGCGATCTGGCGAAAGTTCGAGATCGGCGATCTGGCCACGCTGATGCTGCTGGAAAGCCGTCTGGTTGGCCGTGGAGAAGACCTGACGTTCGACGAGGTGTTCCTGGCGTCGGACGCGGACAAGGCGGCGGCTGTCACGGCGCTGAAGGCGAAGGTCAACGGCAACAACCGCACCATGCTGGGCTATGAGCAGGAGCAATGGCTGGCGGACGAACTGAAAGCCTCCACGGCCGCCGGCAAGAAGTGGCAGGTGCTGGGGAACCAGGTGACGATGGCGAAGGTGAAGATCCCCGACCTCGAGAAGGGATTGCCGCCGGAGAAGTATGCGCAGGTCTCGCCGGGAACGAAGCGTTTCTACACGACGCAGCGCTATGGTTTCGAGTGGAATCTCGATGCGTGGAGTGGCTTCCCCGCAGCGCGCGAGCGGCTCTACAAGTCGGCGAAGGACGTCAATGCGCGGCTGGTGGTGCTGACCGGCGACACGCATACCGCCTGGGCCAACGAGTTGCACGATGCCGGCGGCCAGCGGCGCGGCGTCGAGTTCGGCTGCACGTCGGTCACCTCCAACGGGTCGGGGGATTCGATGCCGTTCGAGGAGTTGAACTGGCTGATGGCCGAGGCCAATGACGAGGTGCTGTACTACAATGCCTTCTCGAAGGGCTTCACCATCCTTACGCTAAGTGCGGCGCAGGTGGACGCGGAGTTCATCCGCGTCTCATCCGTGCGCGAGCCGACTTATTTCGCTTCGACGGATGCGCGGTTCGTCGCCCGCGAAAGCGAAGTGGGCGGCATCAGCGGCCTGCGACGGATCATGGGCGGCGGCGACGTGACGGAAGGTTAAGCGCTTTTCCCAGCGGGAATGGCTCGCAATTTCCCCCGGAATTCGGGATTTTCCGGCGGGTGGAAAGGGCGCATTAACATGCGGTCGCCTAGCTTTGGGGATCATTTCAATACTGCCGCCTCCCCAGGGGTACTGCCACATTGTCCGACCATCACGGCATCGATACGCCGTCCTTGCTGGCGCAGCTTGGCGCACTCGGGCAGGCGGCTGTTCACGTTTCCGAGGACGATGATGTCCTGGGCGCGAACGACCGCTTCTGGCAGTTGACGGGGCTGGTCGCCGACGCCGTTGGCCCGCGCAAATTCTCCGACCTCATGGAGACGATGTCGGCCGAGCACCGCTCGTTCGGCGAGGGGGTGGTCTATCGCTTCGCCAGCAGGCAGGGCGACCGCTGGCTGCGTCCGCGCCGTGGGCATGGGCCGGTCTATGGCGTCATCACTTTCGCCGACGTGACGAGCGAATGGCAGACGATTGCGCGGCTGGTGTCGTCGATCGAGGTGCGCGACCGCCTGATGCGCGACGCCGACATCGGCGTCTTCCGCTACAACCCGGACGACGAGACCTTCCATTTCTCTGAAGCGCTGGTGAAGCGTGGCGGCGCGATGCCGGTCTATCGTCTGTCCGACGTGGTGAAGGATCTTCACCAGGACGACATCGAGAAAGACAAGGCGGTGCGCGAGCGCCTGATGACCGAGGGCGGCACGGGCACGCTGCACCTGCGCCGGCGCAAGCCGGACGGGACATGGCGGCATACGCTGGCGCAGTTCTGCTCGGGTCGCCGCACGCCTTCGGGCCGCTTCGAGATTTTCGGCCTGTCGCAGAACATCACCGAGCTGGTGGATGCACGCGATCAGGCAGCCGTCATGCACGACCGTCTCGAGATCGCCATGAGCGCGGCCAGCGCCGGCGTCTACGAGATCGACCTGCGTTCGTCCGAGCGCTGGACCTCGCCGCAATATCAGGCGCTGGCGGGCGCGGATGCGCTGACGCGCCATGCCACCATGCCATTCGGCATGTATCACGACGACGACATTCCCGCTGTCCGCGACAGCTGGGAACGCTGCCTGCGTTCGCGCGAGGTGGAGTCCATCGACGCGCGGCTCTACCGCCCCAATGGCGGCGAACAATGGGTGCGCCTGTTCATGCGCGTGCAGCGCAACGAGCATGGCGTACCGGCCCGCGCGGTCGGCCTGATGCTGGATATCCAGCAGCAGAAGAGCCAGGAGCTGGCGCTGATCGAAGCCAAGAAACAGGCCGAGGCGGCGACCATTGCGAAATCGAATTTCCTCGCCTCGATGAGCCACGAGATCCGCACGCCGCTGAACGGCGTTCTCGGCATGGCGCAATCGCTGGTGAGTGACGGGCTGCTGACCGACCAGCGCGAGAAGGTCGATGTCATCCTCGAATCGGGCAAGACGCTGACGGCGTTGCTGAACGATGTGCTCGACCTGTCGAAGATCGAAGCCGGCAAGATCGAGATCACCAACGCCGATGGCGAACTGGCCGTGACGCTGGATCGCCTGCGCCAGCTGTTCCTGTCGAAAGCGGTGGAGCGTGGCCTCAGCATCGACCTCGCGCTGCCCGACAACATGCCGCGTATGCTGCGCTACGATCCGGTGCGTGTGCGCCAGTGTGTCGGCAACCTGCTCTCCAACGCCATCAAGTTCACCGAGCGCGGCCATGTGAAGATCGATGTCGGCTGCACCGAGGCGGAAGCCGGAAACTGGATGATCAGTGTCGCCGTGACCGACACCGGCATCGGCATGACCGAGGGCGTGCTGCATCGCCTGTTCTCGACGTTCACGCAGGCCGACGCCACGATCACGCGCCGTTTTGGCGGCTCGGGCCTCGGTCTTGCGATCACGCGCCAGCTTGCGCGCCTGATGGGCGGCGACGTGGCCGTGACGAGCGAGCCGGGAGTCGGTTCGACCTTCACGCTGACTTTCATGGCTGAGGCCGTCACCGAGGACAACGCCAGTGGCCCGGCGGAGCAGGCCCTGCCGGCGATCACGGACGAGCAGCTGCAGCGCCTGCGCGGGATCAAGATCCTGCTGGTCGACGACAATGCGGTGAACCGTCAGGTCGTGAAACTGTTCGCGGCGCGACTGGGAGCGCAGTTCGTCGAGGCGGTGAACGGGCAGGAGGCCATCGACCGCCTGCGCGACGAACCGTTCGACCTCGTGCTGCTCGACGTCCACATGCCGGTGATGGACGGCAAGGAAGCGATCCGCCGCATCCGCTCCAGCAGCGAGGCATGGGCGACGCTGCCTGTGATCGCACTGACGGCGGACGCGATGAGCGGCGATCGCGAGAGATACCTCGCGCTCGGCATGTCGGACTATGTGTCCAAGCCGCTCGACCAGCGCGAACTCACGACGAAGATCGCGCTGGCGATGAACGAGCGTCCGTTGCTGGCTGCGGAAGCGGCGTAGGCCTCACGGCCTCAGCACGACCCGGCCGACGATCGTGCCGTCGCGCAGCTGGTTCAGCGTGGCGTCGGCCTGATCGAGCGGGCGCATCTCGACCGGGATCGGGGCGATCTTGCCGGTCTTCACCAGCTCCATCATCTCGCGCGTCTCGCCGAGCGGGCCGGTGTACGAGCCGACGATCGAGTAGGGGCGACCGGGGAAGGTCGGGATCGGGGCCGCGAACTTGCCGCCGAACAGGCCGACCACGACGATCTCGCCGCCGCGGCGGATGGCGCCGTTGGCGAAGTTGAGCGAGGGCGTGGAGCCGACGAAGTCCACCGCTGCAGCAACGCCGCCGCCGGTATCGACTTTCAGTTTCTTGAGCGCGTCGGCTTCCTTCGAGTTGTAGACGGCGTGTGCGCCGGCAGCCATCGCGGCGTCGAGCTTTTTCGGGTCGATGTCGCAGCCGACGATCTTGTTGTTCGGGAACATGGCGCGGGCGAACTGCAGGCCCATCATGCCGACGCCGCCGAGACCGACGATGGCGATGGCCTCGCCTTCATAGGCGGTGCGCACTTTCTTCAGCGCCGAGAACGCCGTGATGCCCGAGCACATATAGGTGGCGGCAAGGCCCTCCGGCACGCCCGTGGCGTCGAGCAGGTATTTGGGATGCGGCACGAGGACGTATTCGGAATAGCCGCCGGCGACCTGGATGCCGATCTGGCGAGGCTTGGAGCAGATGTGTTCCTGGTCGCGCTTGCAGGTGGCGCATTCGCCGCAGCCGATCCACGGGAAGACGACGAAGCGCTGGCCCACAGCGCGGCCTTCGAGCAGACCCTGCGCATCCGGGCCGACGGCGGAGAGCGTGCCCTCGATCTCGTGGCCGAGCGTGTGCGGCAGCGTGCGGCCCTTGGACCAGTCGATCTTGTCGCCGTCGCCGAGATCGACATGGCCGTCTTGCAGGTGAACGTCCGAATGGCAGACGCCGGAATGGCTGATCTTCACGACCACTTCCGTGCCGGTCGGCGTCGGGATCGGGGAGATGACTTCTTCGAGCGGGGCGCCGTAGGCGACGATGGCTTGGCTCTTCATGGGTACGCATCCTCTCCGAAAGTGTCGGATTGCGTTACCATGCCTGACGCGGATGGGAAGACCTGTCGCTCCAGAAGCAAATAGCGCCTATTGCGCGAGGATCGCCGGTTCCGACGCCGGTTCCGTAAGCAACGCCGTTTCCAGCGCGCGCGGCGGCGGGCCGGCGCAGCGCATCGCCAGACGGCGCCGGTCTTCCGGCGAGCTTGCGAACAGGATCGCATCGTCGAGGGACATTTCCTCAAGCGAGAGCGCTGGCGCGCCATCGTTCGTGGCGATTGCCGCAGGCTCGGCGGCAGGCGCTGCCTTCGCGGGCGAGGTCTGCGCAATCGACGGTGAAGACAGCAGGATCGATACAACAAGAGCGAGGCCGGCAATGGCGAGTTCGCGTTTCATGTTCATCCCCGTTGGCCAGCGGACTCTGGCGATGGGAGGAGCGTGCCGCTGACTCAAGGCGGATTGCAGGGTTGAAACGGGGAGATGCTGCGGCGAAAGATTAACTCGCCCGGCGCCGTTGACGGCGCCGCTAGTCGTGCGGCGCAGCCTTGATCAGCAACTCCCACAGCTTGTTGTTGAACGCGCGATCGGGCGTTGCCTGACCTGTACGCACGACGATGAGATTCATTGAGGGAACGACGAACAGCTTGCGGTCGTGCGCGCCGAGTGCGGACAGCGTGTCGGCGGGCGCGGCTGGAATGAAGCGGCCTTCGCGGCGCGGCGATACAGGGCCGACATTGATCGCGTAGTCGCCGCTGTTGAGCCACCACAGGCGGCCATAGGCGGGGTTGGTTGCGGTCGGTGTGAAGATCGCGTCGAGCTGCGCTTCGGAGATGACGCGCGCGCCCGTCGATGTGAGGCCGCGATCGAGGATGACCTGGCCCATGATGGCAAGGTCTTCCGGCGTGGTGACGAGGCCGGTGGGATTACCGACATCGGCGAACACGGCGGGGCGTTGTTCCCAGCCGGTGCTGTGCATGTTGCTCACCTTGGTGAACCAGAGCTGGCTGACGAGACGGAGGTCCTGCTTCGCCGCTTTCTCCAGCACGGGCTTCAGTTGGGCGTAAGCGGGCGTGTTGTAGAAGAACTTCGTGCCTGCGGGCGTATCGAAGCTGAGGTCTTCCTTCAGCCCGGAATTCATCTCCAGCAGGTGGCGGATCGCGATCCTGCCTTCCTGCTCCGGCGCCGCCTTCGACCAGCCGGCGCCGAGATAGTCCGAAACCGGCTTCTCGATGTCGATCAGGCCCTTGTCGACCCCAACGCCGATGAGGATGGCGATGAGGCTTTTCTGCTGCGAAGCGACATCCTCGCGCAGCGCGCCGTTGGAATCTGCGCCGTGAACGAAGTTGGCGCCGAAGGTCTGCGAGGCGGCGTCGGCCGGGAGCGGCCAGTTGTGTTCGGTGATCGTCTTCTTGTTCTGGATGATGAGGAAGCCCGTGGTTTTCTGCGCCTGCACGTAGGCCACCACCTCCGCGAGCGCGGCGGTGTTCCACTCGGCGGATGGTTTGGCGGCTTGTGTTGTGGGCGAAGGCGGCGGCGCTGTCGCAGTGCAGGCAGACAGGGCGAGCAGGCCGGCAGCAGCTACGAGCTTCAGCATCCGTTGTCTCCGTTTCCCGGCGCACGTTACCGGCGCGTATCGAAAAACGGAAGGGCCTCAGTCTTTCGCAAGACCCGCTGGCGATGCGATGCGATAGAAACACGACCGTCGGCCGGTGTGGCAGGCCGCGCCGGACTGGCGGACTTTGAGGAGCACGGCGTCCTGGTCGCAATCGACGCGGATCTCGACGATGTGCTGTTCGTGGCCCGACGTGTCGCCTTTGCGCCAGAGCGATTTGCGCGAGCGCGACCAGTAGACGGCGCGGCCGGTGTCGATGGTTTGCTGCAGCGCTTCGGCATTCATCCACGCCAGCATCAGGACGTCGTTCGTCTCTGCGTCCTGCGCGATGGCCGCGATGAGGCCGTCACCGTCGAATTTCGGGCGAAGCTCGACCGTCTCGTCCTGGGCCGAACCGGAAAGAGGCGGGGCAAAGCTCATGTGGGATGTCTTACGCCGCGAAGGCGCCGCCGTGAAGGGCGCGGGTTCCGACCTGCAAGGGCGCTACCGGCGCGGCACGCCGGAAGGCGGTGAGGCGTTTTATCGACGATGACAGGCCGGGGCCAGTTGCAGAACAGATGGATCGGTGGGCCCGATGCCTCGTCCTTCGGTCTTCGACAGGCTCGGGGACAAGCTCGAGGTGAGAAGGCTCAGGATGAGGCATCTCTCTCTTCGTCCGCGCCGGAGGCGCTGCCCTAGCCGGAACAGGTCAGGTGCGATTGTTGTGAACTTCGGCGTTGATCGCGGCGATGAGGGCCGAGATCACGGTTTCGACCTGCGCGTGGCGCTTCGTGTCGGCGGTCTCGGCTGCAGCGCGGCGTTCGGCGAGGGCAAGGGAAAGCTGGTCGGCCAGCGCGTCGATCAGGCCGGAGCGCGAGGCGCTGTCGTCCGCAAAGGCGAGTTCGCGCAGCGCCTGCTCGTCGGCGGCAGCGGCGATACGTTCGGGGTGCCGGGCGGGCAGGGTGTGGTCGAGTTCGATCCGGTCGCGAATCGACTGGGCGAGGCGAACTTCGACGTTAACCGTCGCGGTGGTGGCCACGGCGGTCGCCGTTTCCTGGACCGGCGCAGGCAGCACGGCGCAGGCCGCGAGCACGAACAGCCCGGCGCAGAAAATGGTCCTGGAGGTGGAAGCCCGCATTGCCCGCCAAATCGCTCTAGGTTTCGCTGCCCGGCCGGACAACTGCATCGACCAGATGGGGCCTATTCAATTGCGTTGCAACACGCCACCCGCAAGTGTTTCCAACGATGACGTGTCCGCAATGTGCGGAGGGACGCGGATGCTGATTCTGTCCCCAGGCGCCGCCCGATGGAGGCGGCGGCAACATGCGCAATATATGTGCTTTATGCAGGAGACGGCTATTTTCCGCCATCGCGGCTGCCGCCCTTGAGGGCGAAGACGCGGTCGCAATACTTGCACTCGACGAAATCCTGCTCGGACATGTCGTACCAGACCTTGGGATGGCCCAGCGCGCCGCCGCCGCCATCGCAGGCAACCTTCTTGGTTGTGACGACCTGGACTTCCGGGTGGTCGCGATACCAGGCGGCGCTGTCGGCGGGGCCGGAAGCCGGGGGATTGGCGGTGGAGCCCATGTCGTCCTCGATTTAGAACGCCTGATTTGCAGGCGGTCGGAATGAGCCCTACCTATGAGGCGCCCCGGCCAGCCGTCAATGCGGCCGCCTAGCCTCAGGACGATACCCTTGGCCGACGCCAGTTCCGCATCCAGCCTGCCCAACTCTGCCATCGAGGCAAGCGGCCTGACCAAGACCTATGCCGCCTCCAAGAAGATGCCGGCCAAGCAGGCCCTGAAGGGCATCGACCTGCAGATACCGCGGGGATCGATCTTCGGTCTGCTGGGGCCGAACGGGGCGGGCAAGTCGACCTTCATCAACATCCTGGCGGGGCTGGTGAACAAGACATCGGGCTCGGTGAGGATCTGGGACATCGACGCGGACAGGAGCCCGCGCGAGAGCCGGGCGGCGCTGGGCGTCGTGCCGCAGGAAATCAACATGGACCCGTTCTTCACCCCGCGTGAGACGCTGGAGCTGATGGCGGGGTTCTATGGCGTGCCGGCGGCGGAGCGGCGCACCGATGAAATTCTCGACGCGCTGGATCTTGGCGACAAGAAGCACGCCTATGTGCGCCAGCTTTCTGGCGGCATGAAGCGGCGCCTGATGGTGGCGAAAGCGATGGTGCATTCCCCACCGATCCTGATCCTCGATGAACCTACGGCTGGCGTTGACGTCGAACTGCGGCGGTCGCTGTGGGAGTATGTGCGCAAGCTCAATGCGAAGGGCGTCACCATCGTGCTGACGACGCACTATCTCGAGGAAGCGCAGGAGATGTGCGACCGGATCGCCATCGTGAACCACGGCCAGGTGGTGGCGTGCGAGCCAACGCCCAAGCTGCTGAAGCGGATGAACCAGAAGACGCTGGTGGTGCGGCCCGAGCAAGGGCTGGATGCGGTTCCCACGGCGCTGGCGGACCTGTCGCCCACGCTGCGCAAGGACGGGCAGCTGGCGATCACCTACAAGGCGGGCGAGCAGACCATCGAACAGCTTCTGAAACGCCTGCGCGAAGCCAATGTCGGTATTGGCGATCTCGCGACTGAAGAGCCTGACCTCGAAGACGTGTTCGTATCGCTGACGAGCGGATAAAATTGTTGTTCTAATTACTTGGCATACAGCTCAAGAAGAGCGTTTATCGTCAGCCATGTGATCAAGCAGACAAGCAGTGCGATCGCCTGTAGCACGACCACGGTCCGCATATTGCAGACTAGTATTCCATAGTTTCCATAAGTGGGTTTCTCAGCATGGATCGACAGGTGTCCAGCGGACGATTTGTAGATGTACGGAGACCATAGCAGCGGAAGTACTACTGCTGGCCAACCTACCACGCATCCAAAAAAAAAGACGATTGGATCGATGATCCACTTCCTGATCCAATCAAATCCTTCATAGCGAGGTTTTTCGTTCCATACCCAGCGGCGTTCCCACACGTCGCGGTGTTCTTCCACTGCCGACAAGAATGCATACGCGCTACGGAGGACAATTCCCCCAATCAATACCCATAGAATGATCGCATCTATTAGCCACGAGGGTAAGCGCGGCCAGTTGAATGCGTCAAACAGCCAGTCGAATGGTGCATGCAAAAGTGCGTAGTAGGTTTTCGCAATTTCTCGAAGAACTGCGGAAAGCTCGAACTTAAAGGCGTTCTGCAGCAGATTGAAAGCTGATACCGACGCTGCGAGGATGCCAATGATGGACCACCAGCTAGAAAACGCTGCTCTGACTGAACCGCGCTTTAGCGCCGAACCTTGTTCGCTCTCATCCACTTTTCGCCCCCCGCCCCCTAGGCCTGTTTGACACTAACTTGGCAAACGGGCTTCGACAACGACAGCCACCCATCTGATCGCAATGGCTGTCCCCTTTCCCGTCGCCTTGCGCCTACAGGATGAGACAAGCTTTTTCTGGAGGGGAAGATGCGTCTTGGTGCGGCAATTCTGGCGTCATTTCTGGCAGGTGGCGTCGCCGTCGCCCAGACGCCTCCGGCGCCCAACAAGCCAGCCACGGCCCCGTACGTCACACCGATGCCGGAAATACCTGCCGGGCAGTGGGGCGACGGCATCCTCAGGGACGCCAAGGTGCAGAGCTATGACGGCGAGGACTACGCCGCCATCGAGTTCGAGCGGCTGCAGGCGCATGTCGACTCGATCTGCCATTACGACAGGCAAGCCGATATCATCGGCAAGCCGGTCGCCACCATTGTGGGCTATCGGCAGAACATGGGATGGCCCGCGCTGGTCGATGGCAGGCAGGTCGATATCGTCAAGCCGCTCGACGAGAACAAACACCTCGACAAGCTGTTCATGCCCTTCGTTCTCGTGGACGTGACGCCGTTCCTCGACGACATTCGCAATGACGCCTACTTCAAGGCTTGCGGCGGGCTGAACTTCAAGGTCTGCGGCGTCGCCATCTATGGCCGCTTCGAATGGCGGGAGGCGAAGACCATTCCCGACTGGGGCGCGGACCTGACGGTGGGCGACAAGAAGTGCATGTTCGTGATGGAGCACTATCGCAAGATGGGCATCGCCGATTTCGGCAACGCCATCGCGCAGGCCTCGATCGACGCCTTCTACAAAGACGTTCCCGCGACCAACGCCTCCCCCACGCCGCCGCGCCCGTAATCATGGCTTGAAGACGAGACCTGCCGCCTTCAACGCCGCATGAAGCTTCGGGAGGGCGCTTGGGCCCATGCCGTGCAGGGCGAGGATGTCGCGTTCGCGGTGTTTCGCCAGCGTCTTTATCGATGTGACGCC
>CAZGWV010000021.1:0-4727 GCA_964529555.1 uncultured Rhizobium sp. | reverse complement strand
CATTGCCGTCTCCCTTCGGGGCGTCGCATGATAAGGCGTGGGCGGCAGGGTGAACAGGCGTGGGCTGGCATGGGCAAGTCGCCCGTCTGTGGTTAGGAGAAGAACGCGAAGAGGCAGCCGGAGTTCGTTCGCCCATGGCAAAGGCCGAAAACAACACCCCGAAGGGCCGGGTGCTGATCGTCGCCGGATCGGATTCCGGCGGCGGGGCGGGCATTCAGGCCGATATCAAGAGCGTGACGGCGCTCGGCGGCTATGCGGCGACTGCCATTACGGCGCTGACGATCCAGAACACGCAGGGCGTATCCGGCGTGGTGGCGACGCCGCCCAAGGCCGTGCGCGCGCAGATGCAGGCCGTATTGTCGGACATCGGCGCGGACGTGCTGAAGACGGGCATGCTGGGCGACAAGCTGCTGGTCGAAATGCTTGCCGAGGCGTTCGAGGAAATCGCGGCGGGCATTCCGCGCGTGGTCGATCCGGTGATGGTGGCGACATCGGGCGATGTGCTGCTGCCGCAGGGCGCGGTGGATGCGGTGCGGCGGCTGATGATCCCCGGCGCGCTGCTGGTGACGCCCAATGCGCCGGAGGCCGAGGTGCTGACCGGCAAGGCTGTCGATGGCATCAACGGACAGAGGCGCGCGGCGGAGAGGCTGCTCGACATGGGCGCGAAGGCGGCGCTGGTGAAAGGTGGGCATGTGCCGGGCGACGTGATCGTCGATGTTCTGGCGACGCAGCAGGGCGAACACTTCTTCGACGGCCCGCGCATCGAGACGAACGCAACGCACGGCACGGGCTGTACGCTGGCCTCGGGCATCGCGGCAGGGCTGGCGCGGGGGCTCAAGCTGGCGGATGCGGTGGCGCTGGCGCGCGCCTATCTTGTCGAGGCGATCAAGCGCGCGCCGGGGCTGGGCATGGGCAATGGGCCGGTGGATCACGGCTGGCCATCGCGCGATCCCGAAGCCTTTGCGGCGATGTTCGCAAAGTGGCGGCCGGGCTGATAACGCTCGCGCGGGCAGCGCAGCTAATCGAATGCTGAGAAGATATCGTTTCGTGCGCTTGTGCGAGGCGCCTACATGAGTGGCCAGAAGGGGACATGCCGATGGCCGATTATCGTTTCTTCCAGATCGATGCTTTTGCCGAACGCGCGATGACAGGTGGGCCGGCGGCGGTCATGCCACTGGATGCTTTCCTTGCTGATGATGTGATGCAGGCGATCGCAGCGGAGAACAATCTCGCGGAGACGGCCTTCATCGTGGCGAAGGCTCCTGGCGTGTGGGACCTGCGCTGGTTCACGCCATTGCTCGAAGTTCCTTTGTGCGGACATGCGACGCTGGCGAGCGCGCATGCGCTGTACGCACATCTGGGATTTGAAGGACCGGAGATCGGTTTCGACACGAAGTCGGGGCGGCTGACCGTGAAGCGTCTTGCCGATGGCCGGCTGGAGATGGACTTCCCCGCCCAGCCGCCGCGCGACGTGCCGATCCCCGATGGGCTTGCTGAGGCGCTCGGCGCGGCGCCGCAGCGCGTGGTTGCCGGCCCCTACCTGATGGCGATCTTTGCAACGCCCGATGAAGTGCGCGCACTGAAGCCGGACCTTGTGCGGGTCAACCAGATCTCGGGCGGGGCGACGGGCGGGCGGGGCAATCTTGTCTGTGCGGCGCCGGGCGCGTCGGAGGGTTTCGATGTCGTCTCGCGCTTCTTCGCGCCGGGCTCTGGCATTCCCGAAGATCCCGCCACCGGATCGGCGCACTGCATCATCGCGCCGTACTTTTCGAAGGTGCTGGGCAAGGCCGAACTCAACTGCTTCCAGGCCTATCCGGGCCGTGGCGCGCACATCACCACACGCCTCTCAGGCGAGCGGGTTAAGCTGATCGGGCGCGCGCGCACGGTTATCGAGGGCGTGTTCCGGCTGTAAACCGGGCAAAATCCCAAATCGGTTCAATTGCTTGTATGCTGCGCGCTTGCGAGGTCGGCCCCCCAAGGGTATGTGGCCGGTTCAAGATTCGGAGCCTCCCCATGGCCGTTTCCACCTATCTCGAATTCGAGAAGCCCGTCGCTGATCTCGAAAAGAAGATTGCCGAACTCGAAGCCGCCGGCGGCTCGGCTGTCGAGGACGAAGTCACCAAGCTGCGCGAGAAGGCGACCAAGCAGCTCGAGCACATCTACACGCACCTCACCGCCTGGCAGAAAACGCAGGTGGCGCGCCACCCGGAGCGGCCGCACTTCCTCGACTATGTCGAAAGCCTGTTCGAGGAATTCGTTGAGTTGGCGGGCGACCGCAAGTTTATGAACGACGACGCCATTCTCGGCGGTCTCGCGCGTTTCCGTGGCAAGCCGGTCGTCGTGATCGGGCACGAGAAGGGCCGCGATACGCAGACGCGCCTCAAGCACAATTTCGGAATGGGCAAGCCCGAAGGTTATCGCAAGGCTGTGCGCCTGATTGAACTCGCGGGCCGGTTCGGCCTGCCGGTAGTGGCGCTGGTCGATACGTCGGGCGCGTTCCCCGGCAAGGGCGGCGAAGAGCGCGGACAGGCCGAAGCGCTGGCGCGCGCCATCGAGGCGTGCCTGACACTCGATACGCCGATGATCTCCGTCATCGTGGGCGAGGGCGGCTCAGGCGGCGCGGTGGCGCTGGCCTCAGGCAACAAGGTGTTGATGATGGAGCACGCGGTCTATTCGGTGATCTCGCCCGAAGGCGCCGCGTCCATCCTGTTCCACGACGCCAAGCGCGCGAAGGATACGGCCGAAGCGATGAAGATCACGGCGCAGGACCTGTTCAAATTCCGTATCGTGGACGCCATCGTGCCCGAGCCGATGGGCGGCGCGCATCGCGATCCCAGGGACGCCATCGAGAAGGTGGGCGACGCCATCGAAGCGTCGCTGAAGACGCTCGATGGCATGTCTCCCGATGACCTGCGCTCCCAGCGCAAGGAGCGCTTCTACGCTATCGGCCGCGAAGGCATGGCGTAGGCGGTCAGCTGATCTTGTAGACCAGCGAGAACCTTGTCGCGGTGTCGGTCGATTCGAAGCCCGGCAGCGGGTCCGTGTCGTGGCGCACGTCGAGCGAGACGCGGGCGTTGAGGTTGCCCCACAGCTGGGCCGTGAGTGCGATGCCGTTGGATATCTGCGTCGAGGTCTGGGAGTAGACGATCTCGCTGGCGTTCGAGAGGCTGACGGATTCGTTGAAGGCATAGCTGAATTTCGAGCCGGCGCGCGCGCCGAAGGATTTTTCCGTTTCGCCCGGCGTCAGCAGCGTGGCGCGCACTTCGTCGACCTTGTAGCCGGGGCCGCCTTCCAGCGTCCATTTCATCGCTTCGGTGTCCACGGCCTTCCATGCGAGGCCGAGGCCGGCGAAATAGCGGTTCTCGAAGCCGGAGAACTCGTCGCGCTCCCAGGTGAGGCGGCCATAGCCGCTGAGCTTGTCGTCGAAGATGCGATCCACCTGCCCGGCGGCGAACAGCCGGTTTTTCGTCTCGACGTCTTCGGTCTCGCCATAGTCGGCGACGAACTCGCCAGCTTGTACCCAGTCGCCGGCCTCATGGCGGAGCTTGAGGCCAAGGCCAAGATCGGTGGTTTCGGTATTGCCGCTCGTGAAGCCGGCCGCGAAGGCGCCTTCGCCTGTCCATGCGGGCGGCGGAGCGTCCTGCGCGAAGGCGGGCGCAGCGGCGGTCAGCAGCAGCGGAAACGCAGCAAGGCGGAGGATGTTCATTGGATACTCCCTTCGGAACACGGCAGTCGCGTTCCGAAGGGCTATCGCGTGAATCTCAACAAAACGTGGCGCGGAAGTTTCGCGGAAGTTAAGCCCGCTCGGCGGCGCTTGCCGGCGCAAAAAAGAAGGGCCACCGGAACGCGGCGGCCCTTCTGCGAAAAGTCTGCGGTCTTGTCCTACGCGCTGGCGGCGTTGCTCACATCGCCATGGCAGCTCTTGTAGCGCTTGCCTGAGCCGCACGGGCAGGGGGCGTTGCGCGGCGTTGCGGACCAGCTGGCGGGAACGCCGCTGTTGGCCTGTGACTGCTGCTGCGGCGCGGCCTGCGCGGGCGCAGCCACCGGGCGGGCGGCGTGCTGCGTCGGCGTGCGCGCCGGGCCCGTGTCGGCGCCCGGAGGGGCTTCGGTCACGAACTGGCCGCGCATCAGGAGGCGCGTCACGTCCGAGCGGAGATCGCTCAGCAGGCGTTCGAACAGCGTGAAGGCTTCGTTCTTGAATTCGTTCAGCGGGTCGCGTTGGCCGTAGCCGCGCAGGTGGATGACCGAGCGCAGCTGGTCGAGATGCCAGAGGTGTTCGCGCCAGCGCGTGTCGACGGCCTGAAGCAGGATCTGCTTCTCGAGCCAGCGCATGCGCTCCTCGCCCACCTGTGCGCTTTTGGCGGCGTAGTGGGCGTCAGAGGCGACGCGCAGCTTCTCGGCGATCTCGAGCGTTGCGACGCCTTCCTCGTTCGACCATTCGCGAACCGGAGCCGGGATGCCGAGAATGTCGGCGACCTCTTCCTCGAGGTCCTTGATGTTCCACTGCTCCTGATAGGCTTTCTCCGGCATGTGACGCAGGCACATGTCGTCGATGAGCTGGTGGCGCATGTCCGTGACGGTATCGGTCACGCTGGCGGCGCGCATGAACTCGATACGTTGCTCGAAGATCGCCTTGCGCTGGTCGTTGATGACGTCGTCGAATTTCAGCAGATTCTTGCGGATCTCGAAGTTGCGCTGCTCGACGCGGCGCTGCGAGGTTTCGAGCG
>CAZGWV010000020.1:34374-44111 GCA_964529555.1 uncultured Rhizobium sp. | reverse complement strand
AGCTGATGGAGCGCCTGGCCGAACTGATCGAGACGAAGAAGGCGCCGCTGCTCGAAGACGCGATGGACGAGTCGACCGAGGACGTCCGCATCGTCCTCACGCCGAAGTCGCGCACGGTCGAGGCCGATGTGCTGATGGCCAGCCTGTTCCGCCAGTGCGAGCTGGAGACGCGCTTCCCGGTCAACATGAACGTGCTGGATCATGGCGTGCCCAAGATCATGGGCCTGCGCGATCTTCTGAACTGCTATCTCGATCACCGCCGCGAAGTCATCGTGCGCCGCGCGAAGCACCGCCTCGCGAAGATCGAGAACCGCCTCGAAATTCTCGATGGCCTGCTCAAGGCCTACCTCAACATCGACGAGGTGATCCGGATCATCCGGTTCGAGGAAGATCCCAAAGCCGTGATGATGAAGAAGTTCCGCCTGAGCGAGATTCAGGTGGACGCCATTCTCAACATGCGTCTGCGTGCGTTGCGCAAGCTCGAGGAAATCGAGATCCGGCGCGAGCACAAGGAACTGGCCGAAGAGAAGGCGCAGATCGAGAAGCTGCTCGGCTCGACCGACCGCCAGTGGACCGAAGTGAAACGCCAGCTGAAGGCCGCGCGGGACGTGTTCGATCCGGGCAAGCGTCTTGGCAAGCGCCGCTCCAACTATGGCGAGGCGAAGGAGATCGATACCGAGGCGGCGCTTGAAGCGCTGATCGTGAAAGAGCCGGTGACGGTTGTTCTATCCGAGAAAGGCTGGATACGGGCGCTCAAGGGTCACAACCAGAAGCTCGACGATCTGAAATTCAAGGAGGGCGACGAACTCGCTCTCTCGCTCGAATGTCAGACGACCGACAAGGTCGTGCTGATGGCCTCTGGCGGCCGCGCATTCACCATCGGCGCCGACAAGCTGCCGGGCGGGCGGGGACATGGCGAGCCGATCCGCCTCAACCTCGAAGTGCCGGAATCCGAGACTATCGTCTCGATGCTGATCACGCAGGACAAGGCGCGCCGCATTGTCGCTTCGTCGAAAGGCTATGGCTTCATCGTGCCGGAGTCGGAGCTGATCTCGTCCACCCGCAAGGGCAAGATCATTCTCAATGTCGGGCCCAAAGAGAAGCTGCAGATCTGTGCGAAGGTGGAGGGCGATCTGGTCGCCTCCATCGGCAAGAACCGCAAGCTGGTCATCTTCAAGATGGACGAGATGCCGGAGATGGTGCGCGGCAAGGGCGTCAAGATCCAGTCCTTCGCCGATGGCGGGCTGCTCGATCTCAAGACCTTCGCGAAGGCCGATGGCCTCACCTGGGTCGACACAGCCGGCCGCCAGCAATCGGCGGACGACTGGAAGAACTGGATCGGCAAGCGCGCGCAAGCCGGCCGCCTCGCGCCGCGCGGCTTCAACAAGAACGGGAAGTTCACGGGCTAGGGGCGTTTCAAAAAATCCTCGCGCCTTCCCTAAAGGCGCCGGGTTGTTGATGCAGCGCATCCGCGCCTAGCCTTGTCGAATGACCAAGGGCCCGACGACAGCGGCGACATCTCCATCGCTTCGCACCAAGATCGCCTACGGCCTCGGCTCGGCGGCGTTCGGGATCAAGGATCAGGGCTTCGGTTTCTTTCTGCTGATCTTCTACAGTCAGGTCATCGGCGTGGATGCGCCGCTGGTGGGTTTCGCGCTTACCATCGCGCTGGTGATGGACGCGATCTCCGATCCGATTGTCGGGTACTGGTCGGACAATTTCCGCTCGAAGTGGGGCAGGCGACATCCCTTCATGTACGCCTCGGCTGTGCCGGTCGCGCTCAGCTACTACCTGCTGTGGAGCCCGCCAGCGGGGTGGAGCGACGAAGCGCTGTTCTGGTATCTGCTGGTCCTCGCTGTTCTGACGCGGACCTTCATCACATTCTTCGAGACGCCGAATGCCGCGCTCGCGCCTGAGCTGACGCGCGACTATGACCAGCGTAGCAATCTGCAATCCTATCGCAGCTTCTTCGGCTGGACGTTCGGCAACGCCATGACGGTGATGATGTTCATCGTCCTGTTCCCCGCCTTCGTGACGCCGGAGATCACCAACGGGCAGTTCAACCGCGATGCCTATGCCGTGTATGGGTGGATCGCCGCGAGCCTGATTTTTCTTGCCATCGTGGTGTCCTCCATGGGGACGCATGGCGAAGCTGCCAAGCTCACCTTGCCTGCCGTGCGCAAGGTTACGCTGGGCATGGTGTTCCGCGAGATATTCGAGACGCTCGCCAACAAGTCCTTTCTCGCGATCTTCCTGATGGCGATGTTCGCGTTTGTGGCGGCCGGCCTCGGCGGCGCATTGTCGGTCTATTTTACAACCTTCTTCTGGGGCTTCCGCTCCGAACAGATAGGGTTCATCACGCTGGCGATCTTCTTCTCGGCCACGCTGGGCGCCGTTCTTGCGCCCATGCTGTCACGCCGACTGGGCAAGAAACACGCGGCGATGGCGTTGTGCTTCGTCGGCATGTTGGTGTCGCCTCTGGGCATTGTCCTGCGGCTGTTGGGCGTGCTGCAGCCCGCGACGGACGCCGCATTCTGGTTCGTGTTCGCGCTGGGGCAGGTCGATGTGATCATCGTCGTTGCGACGCAGATTCTGATCGCCTCGATGATTTCGGATCTTGTCGAACAATCCGAACTGAAGACGGGCCGCCGCTCCGAGGGCGTGTTCTTTGCGGCCAACACCTTCATACAGAAGATCACATCCGGGCTCGGATTGACGATTGCCGCCGTGGTGCTGGCGCTCGCCAGCTTCCCGACCGGGGCCGCCCCTGGAGAGGTGCCCGACGCCACGCTTCTCGCGCTTGGCTGGTGGTATCTGCCCGTGATGCTGCTGCTGCGGCTTCTTATGCTTGCGGCGATATCGCTCTACGCGCTGGATCGGGCGCAGCACGAAGACAATCTCAAATCGTTGAGCGCCCGCCATCGGTAAGCGCTGCGGTTCAGGCGGCCATCAGTTCTTCGGTGAACGTCTTGCGCCACCAGATCACGTCGTTCTTGCGGATGGACGCCATCATGTTGCGCCAGCGGCGCACGCGCTCTTGTCGCTCCATCTTCATGGCAGTGACAATGGCGTCGGACATTTCCTCCGCGCTGTGAGGGTTCACCAGAACGGCGTCCAACAACTGGCTGGCAGCGCCGGCAAAGCGCGACAGGATCAGGACGCCGGGATCGTCCGGGTCCTGGGCTGCGACGTATTCCTTCGCGACGAGGTTCATGCCATCGCGCAGAGGGGTCACCAGGCCGATCTTCGCCGCGCGATAGATCCCGGCCAGGATATCTCGCGGGTAGCCATTGTTCACATAGCGGATAGGCACCCAGTCGACATCCGCATAGGCTCCGTTGATCTGCCCCGACAGCGCCTCCAGCCGTGAACGGATTTTCTGGTAGGACTCCACCGTCGCGCGCGAAGGCGGTGCGATCTGCAACAGGAACACCTGCTTGCGCTCGTCCTCGTGTTCGCGAAGGAAGCGTTCATAGCCGAGAAAGCGTTCTTCGAGTCCCTTGGAATAGTCGAGCCGATCGACGCCGATCATCATGGTCCGGCCATTGGCGCTCTCGACCATCTGCCGGAATGCCTCCATGGCCGTGTCGCTGCCTGAAAGCGCGGCAAACTCGTCCGCGTCGATGCCGATGGGGCAGCTCAGCAGGCGCACGGTGCGATCGCCAAGCGTCAGCGTGTTTGCGCCGTCCCAGGTTGCGCCCATTTCGTGCTGGGCGTACTCGCGGAAGGAGTTCAGCCATTCGTCGGTGTGGAAACCGATCAGGTCGTAGGCGAACATCGCGCGCACCAGTTCGTCGGCCTGTGGAAGCGTGGAGAGCAACCGCCGCGGCGGCCAGGGGATGTGCAGGAAGAAGCCGAGCCGATTACGCACCTCGAAACGGCGCAACGCCTCGCCAAGCGGGAAGAGGTGATAGTCCTGCACCCAGACTGCATCGTCTGGCTCGATCAGCGGCCTAAGCGTCTCCGCCAGCCGCTCGTTCACGCGCCGGTATCCGTCGGCAAAACCACGCTCGTACTCGGCGAGATCAATGCGGTAGTGAAACAGCGGCCAGAGAGTCCGGTTGGCGAAGCCGTTATAGTACTCCTCGATATCCTGATCTTCGAGGTCGACCGTGGCAGTGGTCACCTCTTCGTCGCGATGGAAATTGATCTGGCCGGTGTAGGCGTCAGTGCGCTCGCCTGACCATCCAAACCAGATGCCGCGGTGCTCGCGCAGGGCCGCCTGCAGCGCGACGGCGAGGCCGCCCTGTGACCCCGTGTCGGGGCCGCTGGGGGCATGGACGCGATTGGAAACGATAATCAGCCTGCTCATCGCATGGCGCTCCAGGGTTTGCTGAGCAGGCCCGCACAATTGATCAGACCGACCAGCGAATAGGTTTGCGGAAAGTTGCCCCACAACTCGCCGGTAACGGGATCGATATCTTCCGAGAGAAGCCCCGCCGCCGTCCGTCGCGATAGCATCTCCTCGAACAGTTCGCGCGCGTCCGCCGTGCGCCCGGTCAGCTGCAGCGCTTCGATCAGCCAGAAGGTGCAGACGTTGAACGCCGTTGCGGGCATTCCGAAATCGTCCTCATGGGCATAGCGCAGCATGTGCGATCCCCGCCGCAGCCGCTTCTCGACCGCATCAAGCGTACCCTTGAAGCGCGGGTCTGTCGGCGCGAGAAAGCGCAGGTCCAGCAACTGTAGCAGGCTGGCGTCCAGCTGGTCGCCGGTCAGCGTTGCCGAAACGTAGCCGCGCTCTGCGTTCCAGGCAGATGTCTCGATGCGCTCGCGGATGCGCTGCGCTCGTTCCGCCCAGAACGTTGCGCGGTCGGGCATGCCCAACGCTGACGCCGCCGTCGCCAGCCGGTCACATGCCGCCCAGCACATGGCGGCGGAGTAGGTGTGGATGTCCTGTTTCGTGCGCAGTTCCCACAGCCCTGCGTCCGGCTTGTCGTGGACCGCCCAGGCGTGCTCGCCCACGCGCTCCAGGGCCGCAAAGTCTTCCGGGCCCGCTGGCCGCAACAAGCGCTGGTCAACGAAGGCCTGAACGCTCGACAGCACGATCTGCCCATAGGCGTCGTGCTGGACCTGGCGATAGGCGTCGTTGCCGGCGCGGACCGGCCCCATGCCGCGATAGCCCCGCAATCCCGACTCGACCCGCTCTTCGATCTTCGCTTCGCCCAGAACGCCGTACAGCGGCTGGATATGCCCGCCGCCCGCCCCATCGACGATGTTGCGCAGGTAGGAGAGATAGCTCTCCAGCACGTCCAGCGCGCCGAGGCGGTTCAGCGCCTGCACCGTGTAGTAGGCGTCCCGGATCCAGCAGAACCGATAGTCCCAGTTGCGTTGCGAGCCTGCATGCTCCGGGATGGATGTTGTCAGCGCCGCGACGATGGCGCCGGTTTCTTCATGCTGGCAAAGCTTCAGCGTGATGGCGGCGCGGATCACCACATCCTGCCACTCGGCGGGGGTGGCCAGGCCGCGCGTCCACATATGCCAGCCGGCCGTTGTATCGGCCAACATCTGGTCGATGATCGCGCCGAGCGGGCCGGCGAACGATTCGTCCGGGCCAAGGAAGAAGTGCAGCGGCTTTTCGATGCGGAATGGCCGCTCCTCAAGAACCATGCCGACCGGCGCGGTCGTCGTGAGACGCAACGCCCAGGTCGGCGCGTGAAAGCGGATATGGTTCGAGCCGGTCACCCGCTCGACATCGGTGCGGCCCCAGCTATGTGTTGGCCGCACGCGAACACGGATGCGCGGGCTGCCGCGAAGCGGCCGCACGATACGGACGAAGGCGACAGGACGATAAATACGGTCGTGACGTTCGGTGCGCGGGCAAAAATCGACGATCTCGATCGCGCTGCCGTGGCGATCGGTGTGACGTGTCACCAGCACCGGCGTATTGCGCACATAGTTCTGCTCGGTCGCGACGCAGTCTTCGAGGTCGATCGTCCAGAGGCCCGCAGGTTCGACGCCCTCGTCAGTCGTGGTCAACAGGTTCGAGAACACAGGATCGCCATCCACGCGCGGCGCGCACGCCCACACGAAGCGCCCGGCGCGATCAACCAGCGCGCTGACCTGGCAATTGCCGATCGGCCAGAGGTCCAGCGAAGCGGTCATACGCTGGCCTCCAGTCCCGCGCGCAGCCAGCGGAGAGCTGCGCCTACACTTGGCAAATTCCAGGTGGCGTGGGTGTTGCGCGCCGCCCCAACCAGAATACCCGCACCGCCGAGTTGCTTCGCCATGGCGAAGGCCGGTTCGTCATTGTCATCGTCGCCGAGAAATACAGGAACGCCGCCGCTCATGGGGGCGTCGGCCATGAACGCGGCCAGGGCGTCTCCCTTGTTCGTGGCGGAGGTCTTGAGTTCGACCACCATCTTGCCGGGCTGGAGGATCAGGCCGGTCTCGACCGCTATGGCTTCCGCCAGTGCGCGGCTGGCGGCCTCCATGTGGGGCGCTCCGCGATAGTGCAGGGCAGCTCCAAACGGCTTGTCTTCCACCAGCAGTCCCGCGTGCCGTGCTGCCAGCTCGCGCAGCCGGGCAAGGGCGTGGTCGATTGTTTCGGCGCGAGCCGGGCGGTTGCTGCGCCCGTCTGCGCGGCGCCGCTCAAGCCCGTGGCTGCCGCCGATATTCAGCGCGAGGTCGGGGAATAACGCCGCGACGCTGTCCGCGCTGCGACCGCTTATCAGCGCAAGGCGGCCTTCAAGCCGCTGCTGCGCGAGCCTGAGCACGCTTGCCGCATCCTCGCTCACGATCACTGCATGCGGCGTTTCAGCTAGCTCGAGCACCGTGCCGTCGAGGTCCAGAAACAGGCTGGCTCGCTGCAGCAGCCGCAGCGGCGGCTCAGAAATAGAAATAAAATCAGGCATATCGCTCCATGTCCGCAAGCTAACTTAGGGCGTTATGGGCGTGATCCAACTCGTGGCGCTGATTTTCAGATGCGACCAAACTTCATGAAGACGCGCGTGGAGAGATCGAGAAAGGCCGCCTGGCTTTCCTCCAGTGCGGTCATCCAAGGCAGGTAGTCCGCACGAGCCACATCGTTGAAGCCGATCTTGCGGTAGAAAGGCGCGTTCCACGGCGGGTCACGGAATGTCGCGAGATATATGCCGCTGGCGTGTCTGGCGCGAGCAGCGTCGATGAAGGTCCGCACCAGCGCCGCGCCCACGCCGCGTTTCTGGAACGCAGGATCGACGTCAAGCTCATGCAGGTACGCATCGCGCTCCTGCCATTCGCCGATGGCAAAGCCAGCGACGCGCCCGTCCACGTCACAGGCGAAAGACAGCCCGGCATCGATTGCGGCGATGTGATCGGTTAGGGAGACGACCGCCATGCTGTCGATGTCGATCAGGCCGCTGCCGCGAAACAGCTCGGCGGCGGCGCGTTCGATCTCCTGCAACCGGAAGATTTCCGCCGCTCGCGACGGCCGGATCGTCGTCACGAGGCCATGCTCCCCTGCAGGGCTGTGAAGAACTTGATGCCCATCGGCCCCTCGCGCAGCGAATTGGCCGAGTCCAGCATGTGAACAAGGCGATAGCGCAGCACGCGGAATTCAAGGTCTTCATCCGCCAGCCTGCGTAGCGTGGCGGCGACGGCGCGGTTCATCGCGTAGGCGGCGGGGCGCTCGCCCTCGGTCTCTTCGTACACATAGTCGGAATTGATCGAGAGGCTCCACGCCCGGCCCGATATCTCTCCTGCAAGCTGGAGGAAGGCGGCGGCGAGGCCATCGAGGCCGGCGCCCTCTGCGGCGCGTGCATCGAGCAAGGTCGCGAGCGCGTCCGCCTCGCCGGCCGCTACGGTCATGCCCTGGCCGTAGGTCGGGTTCACGCTGCTGAGCGCATCGCCGACGACAAGCAGGCGCTCGGGCCATTTGCTGGCTTCCCAGATTTTCCGGCGTGTGGCTGTCGGCTTGCGGAAAGTGCGCAGCTCGCTAAGCGGCTCGGCATCGCGCACGCGCACATGGACTGCCGGATCGAGCTGTTCGGCATAGGCCAGCATTTCGGCCAGCGAGCGGGGTGGGGAATCCTTGCCGCGCGCGCCGACTGACAGAATCCACCGATCGTCCTCGATAGGCAGCAGGAAGCCGAAGCGCTTGCCTGGCGGCCCCGGCAGGAGGAAGTAGCCGTGGTTCTCGCCCTTGTACGCATCCGGCTGGCGGAATCGGACCGTTGAATAGGCGACGTTGATCCGTACGTCTTCGGTCTCGATTGCCGCGTGACCATCCTCGACAAGCTGGCCTATCAGCGGCGCCGTCATGCCTGACGCATCGACCACGAGATCAGCTGAAAGCTTCTCGCCATCTTCGAGTTCGACGCCGGTGCAGCGGCCGTTCTCGACGATGAAGCGTTTCACCGGGGTTTCTGCGCGGATACTCACGCCCGGCAAAGCCGCCACATGGGTGCGCACGACGTGTTCATAGGCGGGGCGCGACAGCGAGGTAACGTCAAAACCGGCATCGCATTCGTCCATCCAGCCGCCGAAATCGAACACCTTCACATCCCGGCCGACGCGCATGCGGCGCGCGCCGGCTGCGTAGAAGGCATCCGTAACGCCCGGCAGCAGGCGTTCGAGCGACTGTTCCCCGGCCTTCAGCAACTGGTGCAGGTGCGCGCCCTGGCCCGCCCCCATGCGGACCTGCGCTGCATCGGGCAGGGCATCCCGGTCGATCACCACGACCTCGGCGAACCGCCCGGCCAGCGCCGCCGCCGCCGCAAGCCCCGCCATGCCGCCGCCGGTCACGATTGCGCATTCGCCGGATTTCATCGATTCACCCGTTCGTCGCCCCGATAGTCAGGCGCGCCGAGCCTAAGCCCCCCGCGTGGCCCGTCAAACCCGTGATCGGTCGCAAAAGCGGGATTTTGCGCACTGGATTCGCGGCTGCGATACGATACCCTGTAGCGGGTCCGGGAATCGTCGGACGGATGCAAGGGGCCGCACGTCATGGATAATATGACGCTCTACATAATCCTGGGCGTGGTCGCCCTGATCATCATTTCGATCATCTTCATCTACAACGGGCTGGTCGCAAAGCGGCAGACCGTGAACGAGGCCTTCTCGGGCATCGACGTCCAGCTGAAGCTGCGCCGCGAGCTGATCCCGAACCTGGTCGAGACGGTGAAGGGATACGCCGCTCACGAGAAGTCGACGCTCGACGCCGTCATTGCCGCCCGCACCGCCGCCGCCAATGCGCAGGGCCCCGCCGCCATCGGCGCAGCCGAGGGTGTTCTCTCGGGCGCGCTTGGCCGCCTGTTCGCGTTGGCCGAGGCCTACCCGGACCTCAAGGCCAGCTCCAATTTCCTGCAGCTTCAGACCGAGTTGTCCTCCATCGAAGACAAGGTCGCCGCCGCGCGCCGCTTCTACAACTCAGCCGTCAACGACTACAACACGGCGATCGAGCAGTTTCCTGCTTCGCTGATCGCGGGCGCCACTGGCTTCACGGGCCGCGAGATGTTCGACGTCGGCGAGACAGAGCGCGCACAGCTCAACGTTGCGCCGCAGGTGAAATTCTAGGCATGGCCGTCGTCGTCAGGGATTACCGCCCCGGCGACGCCGCTGCCTTTCGCGATATCAACCTCGCCTGGATCGAGCGCTACTTCGCGGTCGAGCAGAAAGATCGCGACGTCCTCGACGACCCAGACAAGTACATTCTCGATCCGGGCGGTGCGATCCTGGTTGCCGATGATGCTGGCGCGACCGTCGGCGTCGTCGCGCTGATGGTCATCGACGCAGGCTCGGTCGAGCTTGCAAAGATGGGC